>UQVD01000027.1 GCA_900544385.1 uncultured Collinsella sp. | reverse complement strand
ATCTACACACTGCATATCGTCGGCAGCGTCAGATGTGTATAAGAGACAGGCTCCTCCTTCATGGCGTACACGGTCTGATATTTCTCGGGATCGCCCTCGTAATCGGTAATGTAGGGCGGCAGCGGCACGTGGCCGGCAGCATGGATGGCCTCGTCGAGCGTGCGTGGCTCGCCGGCGGCATTGCAACCGGCCGGCTCAAAGCGCACCAGGCGGCCACCGCGACTATCGGTGACAAAGTCGACGACCTCGGCCGTCAGCACCACGGGCGCGCCCTCGGGCGCATGGGCGCCACCGGCGCGATACTCAATCTGAGCACCGGGCTTCAGACGCTTACCCGGCTTGACCAGGCACTCCCAAACATGGCCGAGCGGATCCACGTCCTCGCGGCGCTTGAGCAGCAGTGTCTCGACCACACCGCCCGAGCCGGCCTTGCGGCCGATCAGGCGGGCCGGCATCACGCGCGTCTGGTTGATAACGAGCACGTCGCCCGGCTCGATATAGTCGATGATGTCACGGAAGATGCGGTGCTCGACGGTGCCGCCATGCTCTAGCGGCGTTCCTGTCTCGGAGCCTTTGCGATCAACCACCAGCAGGCGGCAGGAGTCGCGCGGCTCGGCAGGCGCCTGGGCGATGAGCTCTTCGGGCAGGTTATAGTCAAAATCATCGGTACGCATAGACACGTCGGATTCTCCTTATATAGCTAAAGTCCGCTCTACATCCTAGCAGGCTGACGTCCCAAGTGAACTACTTTTTGGCGGCTTTGCGCTCGTCGCGGATGCGGGCGCGGTCCATGGCCGCCTCGACAGCCGAGAAGCGGCAACCACAGTAGTTCTGCCGATACATGCCAAGCTCGCGCGAACGGCGTGTCGCCCCGGGGTAATACGGGCGAAAATCGCGAATCACCGGGGTGAGCCCATGTGCCGCCGCCAAGCGCTCAAGCACGTCATTGCAGGTATCGAACAGCTGGTACGGCGAGACGGCGAGCGTCGTGCCCACAAACTCAAACCCGCGCTCCTGGGCCACGCGGCACGCCTCGGCCAAGCGCAGGGCATAGCACGCGCGACAGCGGCGAGGCCGATCGGCACCCAGCGGTGCCACGCCGGCCTCCCAGCGCTCACGGTCCTCCCCCGCCTCGATAAGCTCGATGCCGCTATCGGCACACCACCGGCGCAGCTCGTCCAGGCGACGCTGCCATTCATCGTGCGGCTGAATATTGGGGTTGGTCCAGCAAATCGTGGGCTCAAACCCCTCCTCGCGCAGCAGGCGGACCGGCTCAAGCGAGCATGGTGCACAACACGCATGCAGCAACAACGGCTTCATCGACATCTCCTCACCCAAAAAAGCGCACGCCAAAGGACGTATCCTCGCAGGCGACAATGCGGCGGTCGCGCAAAATGGTCCGCACGTAATACCAATCGCCCACACAGCCCGACAAGTGCAGACCAGCCGCCAGGCAGCACAGCAGCGGATAGCCCGAGAACGCAAACCCCAGGGCAAACGCTGTCGTCACAACAACCGTCGGCGCCAGGCAAACCGCCACGTACCGTCGGCGCGAATACACCACGCCCTCGACGCAGGCATAGATCATCGCCGTCTCGCGATTCGCTCCAAAGGTCACCTTCGCGCCCGCAGGCGCCAGCAGCTTAAAAAACACACCGTGCACCAGCTCATGCACGGCAAATGACGCCGCCGAAACCGCAGCCAACCCGGCTATCCAGCCTAAGACCGCCGTCCAACCGCCAGCGTCAGCCGCATCCAAGTCCGCGGGCCCACCCAGCAGCATAAACACCGGCACCAGGCACACGGCAAATGCGCCAAGCACTGCCATCCCCCACACAAAGCAGGCGTGCAGAAAATCCTCGTCCTCAAACGCATGTATGTTGGAAATCTCATTCATAGTATCTTAGGATAGCGCCCCTGCCACGTACCCGTCCGCATGTGCGATAATGTCGAACGATATGCACGAATTGACCACCGCGCCGCCGAGCCCCACGCCCGGCTGCGCTCTCACCATATGCGAAGGAGTCCCATGGCATCCAAATACTCCATGAACGACCGTCCCAGCTGGCCTCGCCGCGCCATCGTTACCGCCGGCGAGCCCTACGGCAACAAGGGCCTTCACTTTGGCCACGTTGGCGGCGTCTTTGTCCCGGCCGACTTCTTCGCCCGCTTCCTTCGCGACCGCCTGGGCCGCGAGAACGTCATCTTCACCTCGGGCACCGACTGCTATGGCTCGCCCATCATGGAAAGCTACCGCAAGCTCAAGGAGAACGAGGGCTACGACAAGTCCATTAGCGAGTATGTCGAGTCCAATCACTCCCGCCAGGCCGCGACCCTCAACAACTACAACATCAGCTGCGACATCTACGGCGGCTCGGGCCTTGAGCCGGCTGCGCAGATTCACAACGAGGTAACCGCCGAAATTATCAAGCGCCTGCACGAGCAGGGCACCATCTCCAAGCGCTCCACGCTGCAGTTCTATGATGCCAAGGCCGGCACGTTCCTCAACGGCCGCCAGGTGATCGGCCGCTGCCCCATCCAGGGCTGCAAGTCCGAGAAGGCCTATGCCGACGAGTGCGATCTGGGCCACCAGTTTGAGCCCGAGGAGCTCATCGCGCCCAAGAGCCAGCTCACCGGCGAGGTGCCCGAGCTGCGCCCGGTCGACAATCTCTACTTTGACCTGCCGGCCTACCTCGACTTTATGAAGACCTATACCGCTAAGCTCGCCCAGAACCCGCAGGTTCGCTCCGTGGTCTCCAAGACTATGGAGGAGTGGCTGCTGCCGGCCCAGCTCTACATCCAGAACAAGTTCCGCGAGGCCTTCGATGCCGTCGAGGATCAGCTTCCTGAGCACACCGTGCTGGAGCCCGAGGGCAACAAGAGCAGCTTTACCGTCACCTTCCCCAGCTGGAAGGAGCGCGACGATGCCCACGCAGTGCTCGCCAACGGTGGCGTGCGCTTCCGCAGCGGCAAGGCGCTCGTGCCCTTCCGCATCACCGGCAACATCGACTGGGGCGTTCCGGTGCCCGAGGTCGATGGCGTCTCCGACGTCACCTGCTGGTGCTGGCCCGAGAGCCTGTGGGCGCCCATCAGCTATACGCGTACCGTGCTCGCGCGCGATGCCAAGGCCGCCGGCGTGACCGAGGGCGTCGCCGCCCAGGATGCCGCCCTCATGGGCGAACCCGCCGCCAATTCCACGCAGGTCCCCGCGCCCACCTACCAGCACAGCTCGCTCGACTGGCGCGACTGGTGGTGCTCTGACGACGCTCAGATTTACCAGTTCATCGGTCAGGACAACATCTATTTCTACTGCATCGCGCAGACCGCCATGTGGGAGGCCCTGGGCTGGGACCTTACGCAGAGCACCGTCAGCGCCTGCTATCACCTGCTCTACATGGGCAAAAAGGCCAGCTCGTCCTCGCAGACGCCTCCCCCGCCGGCAGACGACCTGCTCAACCACTACACCTGCGAGCAGATGCGCGCGCACTGGCTGTCGCTCGGCCTGTCCGAGAAGCCGGTGAGCTTTAGCCCCAAGGCATACGACACCCGCGTGACCGGCAAGGACAAGGACGGCAACGAGGTGCACGCCTGCGACGACAAGCGCGTCATCGATCCGGCCCTTAAGGAAAGCGCCCTTTTGACCGGCGTCTTCAACCGCCTGGCCCGCAGCTGCTTCTACGGCGTCGCCATCAAGGAGGGCGACGAGAGCCCCTATCGCAACGGTTGCATCCCCGCCGGCGCCGCCTCGGCCACCGTGGTGGAGGCCGCCGAGCAGGCCGCCCTCGCGTTTGAGCAGGCCATGTACAAGTTCGAGACGCACCGCGCGCTCGCTGTGTGCGACGACTACCTGCGCGCCGCCAACAAGCGCTGGAGCGACGCCTCCAAGGCTGCCAACAAGCTTGAGGGTAAGCCAGCCAACGTCGCAATGACGCAGGCCCTCGTCGACGCCTTTACCGAGCTGCGCGTGGCAACCGTCCTGATGCACGGTATTGTGCCGACCGGCTGCGAGCTCATCTGCGAGTACTTCGACGTCGATCCGGTCGCCTTCTTTAGCTGGGATAACATCTTTGCCTCCACGGACGAGTTTGTGGAGAGCTTGGGCGAGAAGCCCGGTGAGCACCGCGTGAAACCGCTGCCCCCGCGCTTCGACTTCTTCAGCAAGCACGAGAGCCAGTACTAAAACACTCGACATGTAATGGAATGGGAAGGAAAGACGGATGTCCAAGCCGCGTCGTCGTAGGCAGAAAAAGCAGGTCAAGGCCGAGCTCAAGCTCAGGCAGTTTGCCGCCACCGAGCTTTCCGACCAGCTTGCCGCCCTTCCTTGCGCCGCCGACCTGCCGCGCTTTATGGTCGACACGGTCGCCGGCGCCTATGCGCCCGCCGATGCCGAGCTCATGATCGAGGGCTTCGGCGCCGCGGCCACACGCCCGGTCACGCTGCGCGCCAACACGCTCAAGGCAACCGCCGAGGACATCGCTGCGGCGCTCGATGCCGCCGGCATCGCTCACAACCCCGTCACCTGGTACCCAGACGCCTTCATCCTGCCCGAGGCCCAGGTTTCCGATCTGTGGGATCTCGACATCTACCGCGACGGCAAGATCTACCTACAGAGCCTGTCGTCCATGATGCCGCCTTTGGTGTTGGGCGCCCAGGCAGGCGAGGACATCCTAGACATGTGCGCAGCCCCTGGCGGCAAGACGACGCAGATCGCCGCCCTCACCCAGGGCCAGGCGCATCTCACGGCCTGCGAGATGAGCATTCCCCGCGCCGAAAAGCTCGAGTCAAACCTCCATCGCCAGGGTGCCAAAAACGTGCCCGTCATGCGCACCGACGCACGCGAGCTCGACGAGTTCTTCCGCTTTGACCGCATCCTGCTCGACGCTCCCTGCACCGGCACGGGCACCGTCATCAGCGGCAACGAGAAAAGCCTGCGCGGCCTGACCGAGCAGCTGCTCGTCAAATGCGCCCGCTCGCAGCGTGCGCTTCTGGACCGCGCCATGGGAGCCCTCAAGCCGGGCGGCACGCTGGTCTATTCCACCTGTTCGATTATGCCGCAGGAAAACGAGGACGCCCTGCAAGAGGCCCTCGACAAGCATATGGACTGCGAGCTCATCCCCCTCGACGGCACGCCAAGCGAAAGTGAGGCACGCCGCGCCCAGGAAGCTGGCGAGGAGCCGCGCATCGAGTCCAACGCCCTGACCGAGGCCATTGCCACGGGTCAGGTATCGGCCATCGCCAACGGCCTGCCCGGCACGCTCACCATTCCGCCCAGCCGCGAATTTGAGGGCTTCTACATTGCCCTGATCCGAAAACGCAGCTAGCGCACGGATCCAAAACTCAACAAGCTATCTCCGTGCGCGTTTGCCCTGCTGGTCGCGATGCTGTTTAAGCATCGCGCGCTCCTTGCGTTCGGCCCTTTTGCCCTTAATGGCCGTGACCACAAAGTAGATGACCGCGGCGGCAACGATTGCGCCCACACACAGGCCAATCGAGCTAAACATTGCTGTCAATTCCGTACCGCGTCACCTCTCTTTTAAACGGGACATTCAAGATAGCACCTCAATACCCGCCACCACAGCTCCTTCACGTTCGCCGGCCCTTCGGTCTAACGGATGGCGCGGCGGGGAAAAATCAACTCGTCAAACGATTTAGCATTCGCAATTCCGGCTGCATCGCGCCGGCCGTCATCACATAGAATCGAGCTTCCATGGATACCCTCAACGATCTAAATGAGCGCGTCGACGCCTTCGTCGGCACCAGCTCCTTCGACACGCCTGCCGCAGCAAACGACCAAGCCCCCATCGATGTGCCCGCCGAGGTTCACGAGGACATCGTCGCCTCGGTCGATTTTTCCGAGGTCGAGCTCGCAGACGAGTTCACCGAACCCCAGGTAGCCGTCACGCCCAACGGCCTACTCCCTATGGAGCCCCTGCCCATCGACGGACGCCTGCGCAAGGCGGCCCTTCGCATGCCTGACGAGATTGAGGAGGCCAGCGGCTTCACGCTCTTCGGCCGTCGTATCAAATCGCTCATCTACACCACCGACGTCGCGGTCATCCGCAACTCCAACGCCGATGCCGTCTTTGCCGTTTACCCCTTCACGCCGCAGCCCGCCATTACGCAGGCGCTGCTGACCGTCGCCGAGTGCCCGGTCTTCGTAGGCGTGGGCGGTGGCACCACCACCGGCAAGCGTTCCGTGCAGATGGCAGCCGTCTCCGAGATGCAGGGCGCGGCGGGCTGTGTGGTCAACTCCCCCGCCACCGCCGAGATGGTCGAGCACATCACCAACATCGCCGACATCCCCGTCATCGCTACGGTCGTTCGCTGCGACGACGATGCTCACGCAAAGGTGCGCGCCGGCGCCAAGATTCTTAACATCGCCGCCGGCAAGAACACGCCCCA
Source organism: uncultured Collinsella sp. (assembly GCA_900544385.1). Taxonomy (GTDB): domain Bacteria; phylum Actinomycetota; class Coriobacteriia; order Coriobacteriales; family Coriobacteriaceae; genus Collinsella. The sequence continues at coordinate 15,265 of UQVD01000027.1, read as the reverse complement.
GGTCCTACGCGAGCTGCGCAAGCACTATCCCAACCTGCCGCTCATCGCGCCGGGCGGCAAGACGCCCGAGAGCATCCGTGAAACCATCGCCGCCGGCGCCAACGCCATCATCTGGACGCCGCCTTCGGCCCAGCAGCTACAGACCGACATGATGCAGCGTTATCGCAAGATGAAGGAAGACGCCACACCTGTCATCTCGCGCGACGATGTGCCCATTATCGACCAGGTCGCCGCCGCCGAGGTCAGCCAGGTCGAGAACATGAATCCCGATGTGCCAATTCCCGACGAAGTCATCGAGCGCGTCGCTTCGATCCACGAGCGCGTCGAGGAGCATCGCGCCAACCGCGGCCTCAAGCCGTCACTGCACGGCTTCTTCTTCCGCGGAAAGAAACGCTAGCCGCAACAGTAAGGCCCGCCCCACAAACAACGGGACGGGCCTTGCTGTTATCGAATGTCAGGAGGGACAGGCGCAGCGGTTAAAACTGTCAGCCAGCCCACGAACGTTAATCCACGCGCTTGTCGCCCATAAAGAAGAGCGCCACCGTACCAGGTCCGGTATGCGAGCCAATCAGAGTACCGATGTTATTGATCTCAATCTTGCCTTTAAGCTGCGGAATCTGTTCCTCGATCAGCGCCGCAACTGCCTCGGCATCCTCGCGGCACGCCGAGTGCGACATGACGCACTTACCCGAATAATCCGCACCGTCCTGCACGTGTGCCATCATGGTCTTAGCCATCTCGGAAATCGCGCGCTTCTTAGTGCGAATCTTCTCACGTGGCGACAGCCCACCTTCGCAATCGACCGTCATAAGCGGGCAAATCTTAAGCGCCGTGCCGATGATCGCGCTCGCAGCCGAAATGCGACCGCCGCGCAGGTAGCTCGACAGATCGGTCGAGAAGAACCAGTGGTGCAGGTTGAGCTTGTGCTCCTCGATCCAGGCAGCCGTCTCGTCGAGTGAAGCCCCGCTATCGCGCACGTCGGCGGCACATTCCGCCAGCAGGCCAAAGCCCGAAGACGCCGCCAGCGAATCGATGACGCGCACCTTGCCGCCCTGGGGATAGCGATCCGCGAGCATCTGCGCCGCAACGCAAGCCGAGCCATACGTACCCGAAATACCCGACGACAACGTCAGGTGCAGCACGTCTTTACCCTCGGCAACAAGCGGCTCCCAAAACTCCTCGTACTCACCCACGCTCACCTGAGACGTCTTGGGCATGGCGCCTGCGGCAATCTGGGCAAAAAACTCGTCCGGCGTAATCGACTGATACAGATCGTCCGTATAGACAACATCGTCGATCTCGTAATGAAAACACACGACAGGGATATTGCGCGATTCAAAGAACCCACGGGTTCGGTCGGCGGCGGATTCACAGGTCAGGACAAAATCACTCATATGAGGCTCCTTACTCATTGCTGCGCAAATTATCGCACAGTGAGCCTACATGCGGTACATATGTCCACTATTTACCAAATCGAACCAAAAATAGTGAACATCTTTACCACCATCGTCTCCACCGGCCCCACGCATAAATATCTGAGAAAACACCCTCTGTCGTCTCCACTCAACCGCCATATCTACCTCAACTAAATCGATTTACCAACCCGTTCAGCCGACAATTCAGCCGCTGGCGCAAAATCGAAACAAAAGCGGCGCATACTGGTAAACGTTTGACGCTGTTTATCAGTTTTACCAGTCCCATCGGAAGGTGTTTCATGGTCGCATTCGATCGCAACCCGCAAGACTTCAAGTATCTGCGCCTGCTGTCGAGACAGTTCCCCACCGAACAATCCGCGTTTACCGAAATTATCAACCTCTCGGCCATCCTCAACCTACCCAAGGGCACCGAGCATTTTATGAGCGACGTGCACGGCGAGTACGAAGCCTTTATGCACATCCTCAACAACTGCTCGGGCGTCGTGCGCGAACATGTCGACGAGATCTTTGGCGACACGCTCTCCTTTGACGAAAAGGGCGAGCTGTGCACGCTCATCTACTACCCGCGCGAGAAGATCGAGTTGGTTCGCAGCCAGCGCGAGGACTCGCCAACCTGGTACAAGACGATGCTTGACCAGCTCATCATGGTCGCACGCTCGCTTTCAAGCCGCTACACGCGCTCCAAGGTGCGTAAGGCCATCCCGCGCGATTACGCCTACATCATCGATGAGTTGTTGCACACGCACCCGGACGAGAACAACTATCGCGTGCGCTATCACGAGCGCATCGTGGAGTCCATCCTGGAGACCGCCAGTGCCGACGACTTTATCGAGTCGCTCGCTTCGCTCATCAAGCGCCTGGCCGTCGACCACCTGCACCTGGTGGGCGATATCTTCGACCGCGGCGGCGGCGCGGCCAAGATTATGGACCGCCTGCTCACCTACCATTCGCTCGACATCCAGTGGGGCAACCACGACCTGCTGTGGATGGGTGCTGCGGCCGGTGAGCCCGCCTGCATCGCCACGGTGTTGCGTAACAACCTACGCTACGACAATTACGAGATCCTCGAGAACGACTACGGCATCTCGCTGCGTGAGCTTGTCGCCTTTGCCGATGCCACCTACACCGCCGGTGAGTCCATCACCCCGTTGATCAAGGCCATCAACGTGCTGCTCTTTAAGCTCGAGGGCCAGATTATCCAGCGCCACCCCGAGTTCGACATGACCGACCGCCTGCTGCTCGACAAGATCGAACACGACACCGGCACGGTCACGCTCGCCGACGGCAGCGTGTGGCCGCTCACGACCAACGACTTCCCCACCGTCGACCCGGCGGACCCCTATACGCTCACGTCTCAGGAGCAGCACATCATCGACAAACTCGTGTCCGAGTTTGTCACCGCCGATCACCTGCATCGCCATATCGATTTCCTCTACACCCACGGCTCGATGTACAAGGTCGCCAACGGCAACCTGCTCTTCCACGGCTGCGTTCCGCTCAACGAAGACGGCACCTTTAGCAGCATGAACTGCTTGGGCACCTGGCACGCTGGCCGCGATTATCTCGATTTTTGCGACCACATCGCCCGCCGCGCCTGGCGCGTGGGCGACCGCGACGCTCTCGACTGGATGTGGTACCTGTGGATTGGCTTTAACTCACCCGCCAGCGGACGCCTGGTGCGTACCTTTGAGCGCGCCTATATCGCCGATAAGAGCACCTGGGTCGAGCCGATGGACCCGTACTTTACGCTTACCAAGTCGCCCTCGGTCTGCGACGACATCATGCGCGAGTTTGGCGTCGCGCCCATGGCATGTTCGCCGACCGGCCACATCATCAACGGCCACACGCCCGTTAAAACCACCAAGGGCGAGCAGCCCATCCGCGCTGAGGGCAAGCTGCTGGTCATCGATGGCGGCTTCTGCCGCGCTTACCATCCCAAGACGGGTATCGCCGGCTATACGCTCATCTCGAGCTCGCGCGGCTGCCGCCTCAAGTCGCACCGGGCCTTTACGACGGTTGCCGAGGCACTCACACGCAACGTGGACATCGAAAGCGAAACCAACCGTTTTGACCAAGCAGACCGTCGCCGTATGGTGAGCGACACCGATACCGGCGCCAAGATCCGCAGCCAGATCCAGGACCTGCGCCAGCTGCTCGATGCATATAGAAACGGTGCTATCGAGGAGCGCGCCTAGCACCACCCGTGGGGATTGGCTAAACTTGCTGAGTTTGTCATCCCCACGGCGCCCCGGCGCCACCATAAGGCAGGTACCATGCAAAAGCTCCTTGCGCAGATTATGAAGTTTGGCGTCGTCGGCGTCATTGCCACGGTCATCGACTTTGGCATTATGAATCTGCTCCACTACGGTCTGGGCCTCAACATCCTAATCGCCAACACCAGCGGCTTCATCATCTCACTCATCTTTAACTACCTCGCCAGCATGAAGTACGTGTTTGCGCACAAGGAGGGAATGAGCCGCCGCCGCGAGTTCATCATCTTTGTCGTGCTGTCCGTGATCGGTTTGGTGCTCAACGACGGTATCGTGCTGGCGCTCAACGCCGGCCTGGGGCTCGAAGCCAATATCGCCAAGATTTGCGCCACCGCGCTTGTCATGGTCTACAACTTTGTAACCCGAAAGATCTTCCTGGAAGGCGACGAGACCAAGTAACTCGCAACTTTACAGCTTTACGAAGCCCACGGACGACGCGCGTCGAGCGCTGTGTTGTTCGTGGGCTTTGCTCGTTTACGGGCAAATTTTCAACGTTTGCGGATTAGCACTTGATAATTTGGCGAGTTCGTATAGTTCTTGGCAAAGACCTTACGTTTCCCTTGCAAAAGCTCTAAAGTATCCTCTGCTCGATTCATCAACGCATTGGATGTGATTACGTGCGCAAGGCGCTGGCACAACCTCATACCAAGCAGTTCCTCAAGTTCGCTGTCGTGGGTCTTATCTCCTTTGGCATCGACTGGGGTATGCTCATTGCGCTCGTCGAGCTGTTTCACCTCGACTTTTTGATGAGCACGACGGTCTCGTTTACCACGTCCGTCGTGGTTAACTACTGGCTCAGCATGAAGTACGTGTTCGACCATCGCGAGGGAATGAGCCGCAAGCGCGAGTTCACGATCTTCACCATCCTGTCGGTGATCGGTCTGGGCCTCAACGACCTATACATGTTTGTGGGCGTCACGTTTTTGAGCATCGGCTACCAGGCCATGAAGGCCATCGCCACGTTCCTCGTCACCTGGTACAACTACTTTAGCCGCCGCTTCTTCCTCGAGGGCGCACGGTCGTAGTCGATTCACTATTTGCTTGAATGTATAACCGGTTGGAATTCCCGTTCCAACCGGTTTTTTGTTTGCCGAGGTCCCCGGCGACCAAGTCCTCTACGCATGAAAAGCGGGCGGCCCGGATGTTTGTCCGAACCGCCCGCTTGGTGCGATATGTCGAGGTCTCTAGCCCGTTACGTAATACCAGACCACGTTGTCGCCGTTGGAGAGAACGTAGTTGCTGCACGCCGTCATGGGCGTTGTGCCGTTGACGGAGTACATCCAGCCGCTCGTGCCGCCGTACTGTTTCTCGGCCAAACCACCAATCGCGGAGACATACGTGCCGTACGACGAGCCATGTGCGTTGACAGAAAGGCCCAGCGCGCACAGGGCATCGTAGACGGTAGCGCCTTCGTTAAAGGTAAAGGTGCCACCAGAAGACACAGGATTGCCCACAGCGCTCGATGTGACCGAAACCGTTACCGTGACGTAGCTAGGCTGCTGCGAGCTGCCCTGGTCGCCAGTAGAGACGTTGCCGCTATCGGGGGCAGAAGATGCCCCGCTGGATGAGGAGGAAGCGCCAGGCGTAGAGCCGGCCCCGTCAGAAGAAGTCGAGTTCTGAGAAGTCGACTGATTGCCGTCGGTCTTTTTATTGCTGCTCTTCTCTCCAGACTTCTTGCCATCCTTGTCTTCGGACTTTTTGCTATCCGAGCCCTTGTTTGATTCCTTGTCCGAAGACTCGGACTCCTTCTTAGAGTCAGATTTATCCGAACCCTTAGACTCGTCGTTCGCACCATCCGAAGATTTGGAATCCTTGGAGCCAGCTTTACCCGAAGCGACGGTCGAGTCAGACCCCTTGGCGTCCTTCGCGACGACGCTCTCCCCCGTCACGGTCTGAACGATCCAGTCAATGGACCAGGCGCCGCTCTCGGAAGGATGGACGAAGCCCAGCGATATGACAATTAGCGCAACGCACGCGGCGGTCAGGACGCCAGTAAGCGCCCTCCGTCGAGGGACGGACGCCGCCGAAGCGGCGCCCTGTTGCTTTGCATCGTCGAACTGAATGAACGAGGAATTTGGTTGCTTGGGGTCAGCGTCCTTGGATTTATTGGACACAGCCCTCACCTACCGACGTTTGGTGAACACGAACACGCCGACGATGGCGAGACCGATGACGCCGGCGGCAACGCCAACAATGGCGAGCGGGTTGGCGCCAGTCTCCTGCTCGGAAGCACTAGAGGGCTTCTTAGCAGTGGTCGTGGAAGCAGCGCCCGTATCGGACTTGGAATCGGACTTCTTGTCGGACTTGCTGTCCTTCTTGTCAGACTTCTTGTCGGACTTCTTCTCGTCCTTCTTATCGGACTTATCGGAGTCCTTCTTGTCGGACTTGTTGTCCTTGGTCTCGGTCTTGGTCGACACCGTCGTCTTGGTCGTCGGCTTATGACCCGGGGCGACAGCGCCGCCAGCCTGCTGGCCCTTCGTGCCGGAGCCGGAGCCCGTGCCAGTGCCAGCGCCAGCACCGGAACCGTTGCCAGCGCCACCGTTGCCACCATTAGTGCCAGAGCCGCCATTACCGCCGGGGTTAACGGCGTCCTTGGTCCACTTGGCATACAACGTCAGGTCGGCCGTCACCGGCGTGCTAAAGTCATACGCCTGCGTGCAAGCCTCATCGGTGAACCAACCGCCGAAAGTGTAGCCATCGCGCGTCGGATCAGCCGGCTTGACCAGCTTGCCATCGGCCGTAGCAACAAACTTAGTGTCGCAAGCAGACCCGCCGTTGGAATTAAAGGCAACCGTCCAAGACTCAACGGCCCCAAGCTTGAACAGCGTGCCCGAGTCATTGATGTAGTACAGGTTGCCAGATGCATCGGCAATGACCGGAGAGTCGCAGTGCTGGTAATGGCCAGCCGCATCATAAATCTGCGTCGCCTCTGCATCGCCGAGCGTATAGCGATACACGCCGCCACCAGCAGAGTAGTTGACGTAATCCTTGCTATCCGCGCTGTTAACGGTGAAGTACACATAGGTCTTGCCGCCCTGAGCACTCACCAGCGGAGTAGCAGCAATACCGTTAAATCCGGCCGGCAGTTCTTTCCCGTCAGCAGCGGTGACCATCGTGGTCTTGCCGGTCTTCAGATTATAGAGAGCCAGAGCAGAGCCAGTAGCCGTCTGTCCGCCGACAATCAAGTTTTCGCCAGCCACCGCCGGTGCGCTCATGTTATTAGTAAGACCCAGATCGACCGTCTTCTGCTCGCTCAGTACGCCCTTCGCCGAAAGCGAAATCACATGGAGCTTTCCATCGTGCGTCATCTGATAGAAGGTCGAACCATTGGACGGATCGGCGACGCAGTCAGCGTTCGCAAGGGCGCCGAGCTTCATGGTCGAAACGACATCGCCCGTCGTCTTATCAATGCACTTAAGCGTACCCGCGCTCGTAGGAACGATGGCATACTTATCCGTCAAAGCCGCACCAGTCCAGTAATAGCCCTCGGTAGGGTCGATGTTCTGCCAAGAAACTTCGCCCGTGGCAATCTTAATGCGTGCAAAGGAGCCGTTGCCGTAGGTCGCGTTGTAATTCTCGTCATACGAAATATCGACCGAGCCTACATAGACGTACTCGCCGTCCGAAACGACGGTGCAGGAGCTCTGCGTCAAGTCCGTCAAACCAGGCGTCAGCCACTTGCAGATCAGCTTGTCTGCAGTAATCGCCTGGACCGCACCGCCGTTGAGCGGAACAATGATAAGGCCATTGGTATAGATCGGACGAGAGGTATAGCTCACCTTGGAGGCAAGCGGCGCAGAGGCAACCTTTTTGCCCGTGGACGAATCGATCTTAATGAGCTCGTTCTCGGTCGCGATGTACACAAAACCGTTAGCGATAACAGGTTCGCTGCAGTTGGCATACTGCTGACCAGACTCGGCCTTCCAGTCGAAGGCCCACTTAAGACCGGCAGCCTGCGCAGGCGTCTTGGCATCCGTTACGGACGTACCGTTGCCGCTGTTGCCGTAGCCGGCCCACTCGGCATCCCAATCAGGAGTCGTCGCGCTCGGGTCCACGACAATCTTGTCGGGATCGGGCATGGCCGAATCGTCGGTGGTATAGGCAAGCGTAACCTTATCGCCGCTCTTGAGCGTGACCTGGTTGGCGCAGAGAGAGCAGGCCTCTCCATTGATATACAGATGCCAGTATTTACCGGTCGCACCATCATAGCCGTAGGACTTGTCTTCGAACGGCGATTTGATGGAATTGAGGAACCAGTATGCACCACTCTGGGAGCCGTTATACGTAAAGCCCTTGGCCTTCAGAACTGCCTCAATAAGGTTCTGAGCCGTGGAGCCTTCGGGCAGAGAAACATTGCTTGCCGTGCCCCAACGCGTATTGTTCCCGTTGACATCGGGACCGATAACATCGGCGGATCCAAGCACCTGACCAGGGAGGGCATCGCTGTCGCCAGCATACATAAAGGTGACGGCGTCACCCTCTTGGAGCTCGTAGGCACCGGCGCCAACGTCGGCGAACTTGTACTTTACGTCGAACTTGCCCTTTACGTAGAAGCGCCAATAGCTATTGGTCGCAGCATCCCAGACATAGGGCTTACCGTCGACGTCGAACGGCGAATAAATGCCGCTGAGGTACCAGCCCCAAGACTCTTCACTAGCAACGAGCTCAAGACCGGTCTGCTCAAGGAGATCCTTGGCAGTAGAGCCCGCCTTGAGGCTCGTCTGGCCCGTCGAGGCCCACACCTGCTGCTTGCCGTCCTTGTCCTTACCGAGGACCTGAACGGAAGCATGGACGGAATCAGAGGGCAACTGGTCGCCCCAGCCACCGTAGAACCACGTAACGGTATCGCCAGCATGAATGGTGACATTGTCTGCCGTGTAGTCGCTCGACTTGCCGTTGATGAACAGCTGCCAATAGGTCGAATAATCGAGCGGCGTACCCAGCTCAACGCCGTTGTACTTAAGGCTCAGAATGAAGGAGCCCGCAGCAACGGCGTCAATATCATTCGCCTCGAGCGCGACCTTCGTAAGGTCAAGCGCGCTCGAACCGGACGTCACCACATACTGCGCGTTATCGACCCAAGTCTGGGTCTTGCCCTGGGCATCGCGACCAATGACGGTCACATTTGCGGCAACCTGATCCTTAACGACAGGGGACGCGCTACCAGCCGTATAGGCAAACTCAATCTTCTGCCCCTGGGTAAGCTTGACGCTGCTCGCGCCAACCGAGGAAGACGCACCGTTGACGAACAGCTGCCAGAAGGCATAAGTCGTCGGATCGTAGGCGAGCGTGCGGCCATCGCTCGGGGACGTGATGCTTTTGAGGTAGAAACCATATGCTGTGTTCGGTTCGTACTTCGCCTTGAAGCCCGTCTTCTCCTGCAGCTTAATGAAGGCATCCGCAGCCGTCGCGCCCTCGTCGAGCTTGAGCTGCGTAGGTGCCACCCAGGTCTGAGCCTTGCCGTCGGCATCGGTGCCGATAATCGAGAACGAGACCTCGACCTGCTTCTTGGCGACATCGCCGGTTTCTGTCGGGTTCTCTGTCTGAACGGCAGCCGCGGCGGCAGATTCTGCTTGGCCAGCGGATGCCGCTGAAGACTGTTCGCTCGCGGCAGGGCTCTCCCCCGTCGCCGAGCCTTCGTCGCCAGTTGCTGCCTTTGTTGCGGCGGCACTAGCTGCAGGCGCGCTCCCAGAATCCGAAACCTCGGCGCCGCTCTGCTCAGCGGCACCGCCCGCAAGCGCTGCGTCCTCGCCCGGCGTCGTAGCCTGAGCCACAGCCTCGGCAATGCCCTCGGCGCCCTCGGCCCACAGCTGAGCCGGCGTGGTGCCAAAGGCCATCGCGAAGGCCAGGAATGCCACCAGGCCGCGCTTGGCTATACCGCGTGCAATCGCGCCACGACGATGCATCGAGGCGCGCTCGCGCTCGTCCTCAAACATATCCATTTGTCCCCCATTGTCTGTACTTGGAGCATTGCCTTGAGACTGCCCCACGTCATCGCGCATGTTGCGCTCGAGTTCCCCCATCGGGGTTCCCTTCCCTCCAGAGCCCTATGCACACCGGCGGCATACGCCGCAGCCGCATGCAAGATGGGAGGCGATCCGACTTAACCTTAACGGCTCAGGCGCGCCGTCCGATCTGCGACGCGAACATCCCGAGCCAAGAGGAATTACGGTTACTGGTACAGCCGGGGACTTGCACCCCGATTCTCCCAAACGCGCAGGAAAACCGCGCATTCGTGCGTCTCCGCACCACCATCTAGGCCATCGATTAAAACCGTCAATATGCTATCACGCAAAAGGGCCTCGCACGCAGGCGAAGCCCAAGGTAAAAGCTATTGTTTGCGATAGGAGAATGCGGTGACGGTCGCAGCCTCTAGTGCTTGCCGCCGTGGCTGTTGAGCCAGATATTGCGGCCCAGCATAAGCGCCAGCACCAGCGCGCTCACGTAGCCCATAAAGCCAATGACCGGGATACCAAACACAACCGGCTCGATGCGCGCGTAGTACACCACCGACGAACCGATAAACAGACCGGCGATCACAATTGCCATCGACATACGGTCGATAATTCCGCCCAGCTGTCGCAGCGCCTTATCGCTGCTCATGATCTGCGTGTTCACCTTAAGCTGGCCGCGTGTGAGCATGCGCGAAGCCAAGCCCAGATACTCGGCCGCCTCGAGCGAGCCCTTCGCCGCGCGATAACTGCTCGCTGCAAAGTCGCGGCTCATCTCGCGCATGCGGGCGTAGGTGCTCTTCTCGTTTTTGATGTGCGTCTGGATGATCTGGATCATGTTGACGTTGGGCATGTACTCGGTCAGCAGGCCCTCGAGCGTCACCATGCCGCGGGCGAACATCGTCACCACGCTCGGCAACTCAACGTCGTTTTTGCGCGCCAAGTTTAGCAGCGAGGTCAAAAACTCGCCGATATCCAGATCCTTCAGGTCAAGGCCCGCAAAGTCAGCCACGATAAAGTCAAGATCGGACAAAAAGGCCGAATGATCGAGCTCAGCCGAGTCGCCACGCGTCACGGCGAAGCGCATGAGCGAATCCTTGAGCTTGGGCACGTCACCCTCGGCCACGGCGAAAATCATGTCCTTGACGATACCGCGATCGTGGCTCGACATGCGTCCGACCATGCCCAAGTCGATAAAGTAGACAATGCCGTCCTTGAGAATGATGTTTCCCGCATGCGGGTCGGCATGGAAAAAGCCGTCATCGAGCACCTGCGTCGAGTAGTCCTCGACAATCGCGGCACCGATCTTTTCCAAGTCATAGCCCTCGGCCACCAAGCGTTCAGGATCGGCGATCGAAATGCCGTCGACGTAGTCCATAACCACCACGTGCTCGGTGCACAGGTCCAGATAGGATTTAGGGCACGTCACGCCATGAACGCTCTTATGGAACTCGTAGAAGTCGTTGAGGTTTTTTGCCTCGGCCAAGAAGTTGGTCTCCTCGCGAAACGAGGTCCACAACTCCTCGACTACACCGTGCAGGTCAACGAATTGATCGGTGTTGACGAACTTGGAAACGATACGCACCACCGAGCGGATGATATCGATGTCCTGTGCCATAACCTGCTGCGCACCGGGGCGCTGCACCTTGACGGCCACGTCCTCGCCGGTCACCAGGCGGGCGCGGTGCACCTGCGCGAGCGATGCGCTACCGAGCGGGTTGGGGTCGATCGCATCGAACATCTCCCCCAGGCGCAGGCCGTATTCTTCCTCCAAGCAGCGAAGCACCACCTCGTACGGCACAGGCTCCACGTCGGAGCGCAGACGACGCAGCTCGTCGCAAAAGCGTTGTGGCAGAATCTCGGACCGGTTGGCCAGAATCTGCCCCATCTTGACGAACATGGGGCCGAGTTCCTCGAGCAGGCGGCGCAAACGAACCGGCGTGAGGTTATCCCACACGCGGTACTTTTTGACCAGGCGAACAATCTGCCCGATGCGTTCGCGACGACCCGCCGGCGTGAGCTGGTATTCCTCGTCCGGCGCCATCGCGTCGGGCTCCTCGGGCACCATATCGACAGCGCGCGGCTTCTTGCGAGCGCCCGAGACGGCGGCGTCGACCTCATCGACAACCGCCGCCTCGTCACCCAAGGGATCTAGATTGTTGTAATCGGTGGTGGAATCTGCCATCTGCGCTGCTACTCGGCCTCTTCGGTATCCTTCGCATCGTCGGGCTCAACGGACTCGACGGGCACCGAGGTCACGTTGTCCTCGACCGAATCGACGATGTCGCGCACATGGGCCAGGAAGGCCGTGCGCTCGGGGGCGGTCATAACGCGGACGCGGGCAAGGATGAGCTCGTCGAGCACGCGCTGGGCCGCGGTCTCGCCCTGCATGCCCAAGCGCTCGGTCAGATCGGAGATGGTACCGCCGGCCTGCTCGAACATGTCGGACACGCTGCGGGCGATATCGGGGGTGGCGGTGTCCTTGCGGACCTGCTCGCCCTTGGTGTTAAGGTCGTCGAGGACCTTCTTGCCGCCTTCGACAGCAACGGCGGCAGCGCCAAAGCCCACGTTAATGGCGCCGTTAACAAACTGATCGAGTTTCATAACCATGGTTGTCTCCAATCACAAACAACTGCATTGGCGTTCTTGTACCCAAGATTGAGCGAAAGCGACAAAGCGTTTTAGCGCTATTCGATCGACGGGAAACCCTTACCTCACGTTGTCGTTCATCGCAAAAGAGTTCTTCATGGCGCAGCTCGTGGTGTAGAGCACCTTGCCCAGTAGAGCATCGGTCTCTACGCGAACACGCTCGGCAAACTCCTCGTTGGCGCGTGCAAGCTCAGCAGACACCTCGGCCTCGGGCAGAGCGGCTACGGCAGCGTCGATGTCATGGATCTGCTTGTGGCCCATGCCACCGACCTTCTCCTGATAATCCTCGACCGCGCGATCGCACTCATGGAAGCGGACGTCGGCCAGCGCGCCGATCAGGCGGTTGGCCCAGTAGAAGTTTTCGGACGTCACGCGAGCCTGCGTGTCGGCATAGTACTCGGGCATGGTCTCGACGTTGGCGTACAGCGGAACCAGCGCGTTAAACGAGTTGGAGCCAAAGGCCATCCACTGCACGGCGCGGAAGGCCGGCTGCGCATAGGGGCGCAGCTGCAACACGGCAAGCTGGCTGTTGCGATTGATGCCGATGGGGCGATAGGCGCCACGCGTAGCGGGCGTGCCCTTGCTGCCGTAGCAGTCGTACTCCGTGCCCTGGTAGTGGCTCGAAAGCACGTACTTGATGTCCTCGATGGTCACCTTGCGCTCGGGCACACGGCTCCAGGGGATGTCGTCGCTCTCGGGCGTGTAGTCGGCCTCGGGACCATCCCACACGTCGCTGGGGTTGAGGCAGCGCTGCATGTACCAGGCGCGCGGCGTGTTGTAGACGTGGTCGCTGTCGCTGTGCGAGCCAAAGGCCTCGCGCGGGTTAAAGACCGCAGCCGGGCCGTCGCCCTCGACGCCCAGCGTCAGGTCCAGATGCCACTCGGCCATCCAGGCGCGCAAGTCGGCGGAGCACATGTGGTCGGCCTGGGCGCCCTCGGCGTCATCCAGGTCAAAGCTGTCGATACCCAGCTGGTTGGGCATGGTCACATAGGCGTCGTCAGGCACGCGCTTGGCAATCCAGTGGTGACCACCGATGGTCTCGAGCCACCAGATCTCGTCCACATCACTAAAGGCGATGCCGTTGTTCTCGTAGGTGCCGTAGCGCTCGAGCAGGTCGCCCAGGATACGAACGCCGTCGCGGGCGGACTTGGCATACGGCAGCACCAGGGTCACCATGTCCTCCTCGCCCAAGCCGCCGGGCTGTGCCGGAACGTATCCGTCCTCGCCCTCGTTGCCCTTGGCGGGTACGTAGTCGACGAGCGGATCGGCGCCGCGGACGCGCTCGTTGGTGGTGAGCGTCTCGGTTGCGGACATGCCCACATTGAGCTCGTTGAAACCGGCCTCGGCCCAGATGCCGTGGCCCGGGACAACATCGGGGACACTCGTGTAGCGCATGGGGTTATCGGGCAGCTCAACGGTCAGGTGACTCAGGACGCTCGTGTAGACGCGCGGCTGCTCGTCGGGATGCACCACGCGCATACGCTTGGGCTCAAACACCCCGTTGGACGAGTCCTCGTTACGCGCGACCAGGGTCGACCCGTCGTAGCTCGCGTTCTTACCAACCAAAATCGTTGTGCACGGCATGCGCATCCTCCTTGAGCGAAGAAATCAAACGATAACAGTGTATCGCTTCGGCGCAAAAAGGGCGAAACCACGGCACCTCGGGGTAGCGCGCAGAGATGTGGTGTAAGAGGCGGGGCATGCCCCGCCTCTTCCCTTTCTTGAAAGGGAGGGGACACCGCCTAGAATTCGTCGTTGGAGTAATGAAGGTGACGAATGGAAGGAAAGGCGATGCCCCAAGAAGAGAGTGTACTGCGCCTCGGCCGCGACGAGGCCCTCGAGGCGGCGAGGCTTTGGCAGGAGTGCGGCGACGCGCGCGAGTTCGCGTGCAGGGTGCTGGGCGGCGTGATGAACGCGCTGATGGACTCCGAGGCCCAGCAGATGTGCGGCGCGGGCCGCAACGAGCGCAGCGACGGCAGGGAGAACAGCCGCAACGGCTACCGCCCCAGGTCGCTCAAGACCGCCGTGGGCGACGTGGAGCTCGAGATACCCAAGCTCAGGCACGGCACCTACTACCCCGAGGGCATGCTCGCGCGATGGTCGCGCGTCGACACCTCGGTGGCCGCCATCGTGCAGGAGATGTACGTGTGCGGCGTGTCCACCCGCAAGGTCGAGCGCGTGGCGTCCAGGCTGGGCATATCCTCGCTGTCGAGCTCGGAGGTCTCGAGCCTCTGCTCCGACCTCGACGCCGAGGTGGCGGAGTTCCGCCGCCGCGACCTGTCGGGCACGCCGTGCTGCTACCTGTGGCTCGACGCCACCTACATGAGCTGCAGGGTCGGCTCGTCGGTCGTCTCGCAGGGCGTCGTGACCGCGATCGGGCTGGGCGCCGACGGGCGCAAGCACTTCCTGGGCTGCGACGCGGTCGACACCGAGAGCGAGGACTCCTGGGCGGCATTCCTCGGCGGGCTGCGCGAGCGCGGGCTGGCCGGCGTCCGCCTCGTGGTCTCCGACAGCCACGCCGGGCTCGTGGCCGCCGTCTCGCGCCTGTTCCAGGGCTGCGCCTGGCAGCGCTGCGTGACGCACCTGCAGCGCAACCTCCAGAGCGCCTGCTCGGGCAGGCCCGAGGACTCCAAGGCGGCCGTCAGGGACCTCGTGCACGCCGCGGTCTACCAGGACGACCCCGACCTCGCGCGCTGCGTGTGGGCCGAGGCGGCGCCCTGGGTGGCGTCGGTGTCCGCCAGGGCCGGCGAGGTCTTCGAGCGGGCCGAGGACTCCGCGCTGGCGTTCACGGCCTTCCCCAGGGCGCACTGGGCCAAGCTCCGCACCAACAACGTCCAGGAGCGCGCCAACCGCGAGATCAAGCGCCGCTACAGGGTCGTGCAGTCCTTCCCCTCGAGGGAGTCGTGTTAGCGCTACTGTAAAAACAACCAATTTCGCCATCGCACTTTAGCCGATTCCG
>UQVD01000026.1 GCA_900544385.1 uncultured Collinsella sp. | reverse complement strand
CCGACGATTGAACGTCAGATTGCCGCTTAGGGGCGTTTGCAGCGTCGAGCCGTTACGCGGTTTGGTAAAACCGCGTAACTTACATGACCATAACGTAGCGCGATCCCACGTAGTACTGCTTACCCATCAGGACCGGCTCGCCATTGGGGCCCGTGAAGCCGGCACGCAGGTTGAGCAGCGGATCGTGCGGAGCAATGCCCAGCTCGGCCGCCTGCTCGGTATTGGCACGAACGGCCTCGACCGTGCGGTAGCCAACCGAGACAATCGGCGTTCCGCCAACACGCTCGACCTCGGCAAAAATCGACTTGTCCTCAAGATCGGCCGTCAACAGCTCGCGGTAGGCATCAAGCGGCACAAAGATGTTCTCCTCAAAGATGGGCTCGCCGTCGGCCGTACGCACGCGCTTGATATGCAGCAGCAGCGCATCCTTCTGCAGGCCAAAGAACTCCATCTCGTTTTGGCGCGCCGGAACGATCTGGCGATCGATCACGTGCGCACCGGCCTTCATGCCGTTGCCGGCACACAGCGCGGTAAACGTCTGCAGCGTCGAGGCGTGAAACTGGCGATTGATGTGCGGCGTGGAGACAAAGGTGCCACGGCCCTGCTGCTTAACCAGGTAGCCATCGGAGCACAGCTCCTCGACGGCGCGGCGCACCGTAATGCGGCTCACGTCGTACTGCTCGGCTAGCTCAAGCTCGGACGGAATACGCTCCTTGGGTGCATAAACACCTTTCTCGATCGCATCCTTGATTTCGTCGTAAATCTGCTGGTAAAGCGGTGCATTTTTGGGCGCAGGCATATCTAATCACTCTTATCGAAATATCGAAATAACTAATACGTATATAACGTCTAGTTTCATATTACCTCATAATGATAAAACGATACACCCTCCCTACCAAAAAGCGACAGCTTCATTTTGGTAGGTTTTATCTGGGCAAACGAGAGCCTCTCGAAAGCAACGGGGCTTTCGGGGGGCTCGTTCGGATGGGTTGCGCAGGACCGGCAAAATGCCAATACCCTACTTGCCGTCGTCCTGCTGCAGGCTGTCCTGTTCGCTGAGGCGCGCCTGCCTGCTGGCCATGCGTGCGGGCTTGTCGGGATCGGGAACGGCCGTGGGCATGGGCTCGTCGACATGACCACCCCACCAGCCGCCCACAAAGTTGAGCGTGTGGAACACGTTGATCACGGCGCCGGGATCAACGTCGCACACCAGCTTGATAATGTCCTGACTCTCGTAGGTCGAGACAACGGTGTTCAGCAGGTACATCTTTTCGCGGCTATATCCGCCGACGACCTCGGCGCAGCTAATGCCGTGCTGAAAATGGTTTACGTAGGCAGTCATGACCTCGTCTGCCTTGCGCGTCGTGATCTGCAGCGTCACGCGATCGTAGCGACGATAGAAACTGTCGATGGTCTTGGTCGAAATAAACTGGAACACGATGGAATACGCCGCCTTGTCCCAGCCAAACATAAAGCCAAAGATCGCCAGGATAAAGCAGTTGAAACCAAAGATGACGCCCCAGATGGTCTTGCCCGTGTGGTTGGAAACCCACAGCGCGATAAAGTCGGTGCCGCCGGTGGATGCGCCGGATTTAAGTGCGATGGCAGCGCCCAGACCCGAGACCACGCCGCCAAAAATGATTAGCATGATCTTGTCGCCCAAAAATGGAGCGAAGTGAAAGACGTTGAGGAACAGCGACGAGAGCACGACCTGCATCATCGAGAAGATGACGAAGCGCTTGCTGATGCCGCTCCAGCATAGGAGCGCCACGGGGATGTTGAGCGCGAGCATACCGAGCGAGATGTCGATGTGAACGCCGCCCAGCGAGGTAACGCGATCGAGCAGGACCGCAACGCCGGTGAGGCCGCTCGGAAGCAAGTCGGCGGGCTGAATGAACGCCTGGATCAGGAATGTCTGGAGAACGGCGGAAATCGTGACCGCCACGGCAGTAATAGCGCGGCGGACGATGGTGAGGCGGCCGAGTACGAGCACTCGGTCCGTGAGCTGATCGATGGCGTTCGCCACGCAGGCTCCTTTCGAAGGCAGATGTAGTTGTGGGGTATGTCCGCGATTGTAGCATGGAGCGTGCGGGGGCGCTTCAATTCACCCTCTCTCGACAACCAAAGCGGGACCAGCAACCCCACGACCAAAGGCCCAAATTACAAGTGAGTAGACTTTACGCGACCTGCAGAGCACACCCAAAACCGCCACCCCTGTGACCTGCGGTTTTACTAGAGCAGATGCGCTTTGTGCTCGTCTTG
Source organism: uncultured Collinsella sp. (assembly GCA_900544385.1). Taxonomy (GTDB): domain Bacteria; phylum Actinomycetota; class Coriobacteriia; order Coriobacteriales; family Coriobacteriaceae; genus Collinsella. The sequence goes on along the minus strand of UQVD01000026.1, from coordinate 19,481 downwards.
CATCAAAAAGTCTACTCACTTAGTCCGAATCGAAGCCAAACGGATCCAAATAGATGACAAATTAAGCCAATCCGCAGCAAAAGACGCGTGAATCAGTGCTTCTCGCGGCGGATTGACGCTACAAAGCGGCCAAAATGTCGGTCAGATTATCGATAACGGCATCGGCTCGCGATTGATCGAGGTTGACACCCTCGTGCGGACGCAGCGCCAGGACGCGGGCGCCGGAGCGCTTACCAGCCTCGATGCCCAAAGGCGAATCCTCGATAACCAGGCACTCGGCAGGCTCCACCCCCAGCGCCTCCATGGCACGCAGGTAGATCTCGGGGTCGGGCTTAAACGCACTGCACTCGTGACCGCTGATGGTGTAGTCCAGCACGTCGGCGATACCGGCAATCTCCACCAGCTCGTCGATCAACTCGCGATAGGACGAGCTCGCGATGGCACACTTCACGCCACGCTCATGCAGCTCACGCATCACCGGCTCCGTCTGCTCGTTGAGCAGCTCGGCATACGGAACGGGGTGGTCCGGGCTGTAGACCTGCTTGTACTCCACGCGTAGGCTCTCGCGCAACTCAACATCGTCGGGCACCAGCGCCTCCCAAATGGCCGGCTCGTTAGACCCCGAAAGATCGGGGATCTCGTCAAAGTGGAACCCCTTCTCCTCCATAAACGCCACGCGACGACGGTTGTAGAACCACTCGGTATCGACCAGCACGCCGTCCATGTCAAACAGCACTGCTTTGATCATACGCATCTCCTCCCACCTGCCAAATAGAGACAGGTTTATTTTGGTAGGTTTTATCCTGGGTTTTGCGACGCGACAGGCGTGCCCTCCCAAGAGCAAAAAAGGGGATGGGGCACAAACCCCATCCCCTCTCAATCAACCCGTAAGGTCTACTTACTTGTGATTAGTAGGAAAGCTTCCACATGTAGCGACGCATGGTCAGCGGGTGCTGACGGGCCTCGGCGATCTGGTTGCCGTACTCGCGCATAACGGCGAGGTGCAGCAGCGGGTTGAAGTAGGTGACGACGCTCGCGGGCACGGCGTCGGCCAGGCCGTAATCCTTGGAGTCGATCAGAGCGACCTTGGCGCCCATGCGCTCAAGGAAGGTGAGGGCGCGGGCGTCCATCGGACGGGTAGCGCCATCGGACATGAAGAAGACGTAGGGCTTACCCTCGGTGGAAACCTCGAACGGGCCGTGGAAGTACTCGCCGGTGTTGTAGGCGGCGGCGTCGATCCACTGCATCTCGGTGAACAGGAAGGCGGCGTGAGAGTAAGCCATCTTCTCGGAGGCACCGGAAGCCATGAAGTAAATCATCTTGTCGTCCTTGAAGTCCTCAGCGAACTTCTTGGCGAGCTTCTTGCAGTGCTGAGCGGCGTTCTCGCAGAGCTCGAAGACGTTGGTAAGGCCGGTGATCATGTCCTCGTAGTGGTCATAGCCCTCGGTCTGCTGAAGGATCTCGACAGCAAGAGCGATGGCGTAGCCGGGCTTCTCGCACTTGGCAGCGAAGTTGGCGTGGAAGCCGTGAACGATGACGTAGTCAGCGTCGACGGTCAGAGCGGAGCCAGCCTTGTTGGTGAGGGAGACGACCGGGCAGTTGTGCTTCTTGGCGGTCTTGTTGGCCTCGACGGTCTCGGGCGTGGAGCCACCGAGGGAGCAGGTGATCACGAAGGTGTGCTCGTTGACCCAGGAAGGCGTGTCGTAGTTGAACTCGTTAGCGGTGAAGATCTGAACGTTCAGCTTGTCCGTGTTGTTGGCCAGGAAGTACTTGGCGGGGTACAGGTCGGACATGGAAGCACCGCAGCCGACGAAGGCGACGCTGTGGATCTCGTGGTTGGACAGGACGTCAGCGACGATCTGCTTAGGGAGGTTAAGGTCGATCTCGTACATCTGACACATTCCTTTCGATTTTTGCGGCGCCACATTGCCGGGCGCTCGCAGGGTTACCGTGGTTTGGACCGAGTCGCCGGCCCGTTGAGGATGTGTCAAAGGAACTGTCCCTTTGACACATTTAGGGATGGAAGCCTGCCTGGGGTATGGGATGTCAGGCAGGCTCCCCGGGGAAAGCGGTTAGACGCTTGGTCGCGACTAGGCCAGGATGCCGGCCGCGGAGAGGGCGATGCCGCCCACGATGGCGATCACGAGAAGCCAACCGGTGTTGACGTTCTTCTTGATGAGCCAGTACATAAGGCCGGTGAGGCCGAGGGAGATCATCTGGGGCATCATGCCATCCAGGATGTCCTGGATCACGACAGTGCCGTCAGCGAACTGCAGCGGGGTGGTGGCGCCGATCAGCGTGGCGATCATGCCGCCCACGGACATAAGACCCACGATGCCGCAGACATACATGAGCTTCTCCATGAGGTCGCCGCCCTGAAGCTTGCTCAGGTACTCGTGACCGCCCTGATAGCCCATCTTGGCTGCGAACCAAGTGATCAGCACGGAGGGGACAATGGAGATGAGCATGGCCAGGATCGGGCCCATGATGGAGCCCTGCTGAGCCAGCTGAACGCCCAGACCAAAGGCGATAACGCGGATGGTGCCCTGGAAGAGGGAGTCACCGATGCCGGAAAGCGGGCCCATGAGGGAGGTCTTGACCGCGTTGATCGAATCGGGATCGAAGTTCTCGGGATCCTTGGCGTACTCCTCCTCCATGGAGGCGGCGAGACCCAGGATGAAAGCGCTCGTCTGCGGGGTGCAGTTGTAGAACGCCATGTGACGGTGGTAAGCCTCTTTCTTAGCAGCGAGCTGCTTGGGATCGGACTCATCCGGATAGAGGCGATCGAGCGTGGGAACCATGCCGTAGAGGAAGCCCATGTTCATCTGACGCTCGTAGTTCCAAGAGGCCTGGATGGCCCAGGAGCGCCAGAAGAACTGGCTGACCTTCTTGTTCAGGGACACGTCCTTGGTTGCGGTTGCCATAGTGTGTTCCTCCTTAGTCTTCGTCGTCTTCGAGCGGATCGTAGTCGGAATCGACACCGGCGGCTGCATGGGAACCGTTGAACTTGAAGCCCATGAAGACGACAGCCAGGCACACACCGATCAGAGCGACCGCGATGACGGACAGGTTGAGGTAAGCGGCGAGCAGGAAACCGATGAACAGGAACGGGGTCATACCCTTCTTGATCATCATGGTGAGCAGCAGGGCCAAGCCGTAGGCGGTCATGATCTTGGTCGAAACGTTAAGACCAGTGGACAGCCACTCGGGAACCATGTTGACGATGGTCTGAACCAAGTCGGTGCCGACAAAGACGGCGAGGAAGATCGGCAGGAAGTACATGAGAGCGTACAGACCGGAGCCGGCGCAGATGTGCATACGGTAGGCGGTCTTGAAGTTACCGTTATCGATCGCGCTATCGGCCACATGGGTGAGGGCGGCGATGATGGAACGGAACACGATGCCGAGGAGCTGACCCAGGACGGCGACCGGGATGGCGATCGTCATGGCGGTCTCGGCAGAAGCATCGGTCAGGCACGCAAAGGCAGCGGCCACGATGCCGCCCAGGACCATATCGGGCGGAACGGCGGCGCCGACCTGCACCAGGCCCATGGACACGAGCTCGACGGCGGCACCGACGGCAAGGCCGGTGGGCACATCGCCCAGCAGCAGACCGACGAGCGTAGCACCAACGAGGGGCTGCTCGAAGTTAAGACGACCGAGCAGGCGGGAGTCCCACATGCAGAACACGCCGACGAGGCCGACGAGCACCGCACTGATGAACGTATTCATACCCTTCTCCTTTCAGTCAGGCAAAAGCCTGGTTGATTACAGCTTGGCGTCGATGTCGACGCTCTGATACGTGGGGGTCTGCTGGACGTAGAGCTTGATGCCCATGTCGAGCAGCTGGTTGATATCGGCCTTCTGGGTGGCATCGAGGAAGACGGAGCTGTCCTTGCCGCCGACCTGATCGGCACCGTCGTGGTTGGCGGTGGCGCCCAGGTTGATGGCGTCGAGCTTGTAGCCCTGGCAGAACTGAAGCATCTCGGCAGTGTTGCCAAAGACGAACATGACGCGCTCGCCGAGAGTGTTGAGCTTGTCCATCTTGGCGAGGGCACGCTCGACGGTGAAGACGTTCAGGCGCACGCCCTGGGGCTTGGCCAGCTTAAGAGCGCCCTTCTTGATGTCATCGTTGGCGGCAGCGTTGTCGACGACGATGATGCGCTCGGCCTGAACCTTGGTGGTCCAGGTAAAGACGACCTGGCCGTGCAGCAGACGGTAGTCAAGACGTGCGAGGACGATCTTGGCGGGACCGGAGCTGTGACGGGGCGCCTTGGCCTTCTTGGCGGGAGCCGCGGCAGCCTCGACCGGTGCGTTGGGGTTGGTCAGGCCGGTGCGGGCCTCGTTGATGAGGGCCGCGAGCTCGGCGCCCTTGACGGGGACGGGGCTCATAGCGAGCGTCAGTGCCAACGGAATGTTGAAACCGCTGACAACCGTGAACTTCGTACCGTTCTTGGAAAGCTCGACCATGTTGTTGTTGACCGAGCTGCCGAGCATATCGGTCAGCACATAGACGGTGTCGTCCGCGTTGAACGTGGCGATCATAGCCTCAACCTTATTGGTGATGGGCTCCTTGTCGTCGCGAGCAAGCGACACGACGTGGACGTTCGACACGTCGCCGAGAACCATCTCGAGCGTGTCTTTGGCGCCTGCGGCCAGGCCGCCATGAGATGCGAGAATGATCTGATTCATCTTGCCTCCTCCTTTTCGTTATGGTCATTATAACGTCTTATACGTTGCTTATATTGCTAATTAGTATAAAGACCGTTCGCGGGTGAAAATCGACCGTTGACGGGTTTAACGTACTTGAAACGTTGGGGCTGGGTAGGCCGGCGCTGGCTGGATAACCCCAGATCAGACGCCTTGCCAATCCCCTATCGCACGAAGTACCAGGGGCTTTCCTGCACGGTGGGCTCCAACGCAATGCCCGTGCGTTCCTTAAACAGATCCATGTCCTGAGATTTTTCGGTCCACCACGCGTTGGGCTTAAAGGTCATGCTCTCAATGACATGACCGACAAACACACTGTTGCGCAGCTTGGAGAAGTCGGTGTTCATAATCAGGATGGACGCGAGCACCAACACGATGCCCAGGACTTTAATCGCGCCGGCGGGCTCGGCGTAGACACCAATGCCCACCAGTACGGTGACGACCGTCTCGAAAGACATTACGACGGGAACTTTCGATGTCTCGAGCCCCATGGACAGACCCTGCATATATAAGATGTAAGCAACGGCTGTGGGGATGAGTCCAAAGCCAAGGAACAGCAGCAGCAGCTGTGGCGACATTGCCGCGGCGACATCCGGCCACGGAGCCGCGATAGCTGCCATAACCGCACCGCCAAAAACAAAGCCCCAAAACGTGACAGCCAGCGGGTGGACCGTCTTGGTTGCTATTCGGCTAAACACCGCGAGCGACGCACCACAAAGGCCCGCAATCACGCCCGACGTGACGCCCCAAACCGAAAAATGAAAACCGGAAAGGTCGCCATTGGTCACTGCAAGCACGCAGCCTACGATGTTAAAGACAATGGCAACGAGCTTGTTGGGGGTCACGTCCTCGCGATAAAGCACGCGGCCGAGCATGACGCCAAACACCGGCGAGGTGTAGAGCAGCACCGAGGCCGTGGACATGCCCACCTCGCCCATGCACTCGTAATAACAGGTGTTGGCGGCGGCCAAACCGACGATGCCGACAAGCGCACAGGGAACAAGCTCTTTAGGGCTTGCCTTGAACAGGGCCAGCGGACCCTGAGCCACGGTAGACCCCTCACCCGGACGGCAGCCCATAAACATCAGGACCGGCGCCAAGATAAGCGCTCCGACCAACAAGCGAAAGGCAGCCATGCTCTGGGACGAAACGCCCATGGCCGAGATGCCGTTTACAAAGATTCCGATGCTGCCCCACATAAGCGCGGCGATCAGCACCAGCACATAGCCCAGATTGCTCTTCTTCAACGCAGCCTCCTCGGTATTGTTTCCAATATGTTTCGTACTACGTTATAGTCGTTATATACATTTTTCAAGACACAAATCGGCGAGCGGAAAAGTGATCCGTTTTCCTCCGTCCCCAGCGGATTACTTGGCGATTGCGGTGAAATAGTTCCTAAATAGAGGCTTCAAGCCCCCAAACAGGAACTATTCCACCGCAACTTATGAGGATATCGAGCTGTTAGGCCGCTCTATCCCCTAGTAGTCCAGCTTCCACATGTAGCGGCGCGTCATGTAGTCCTTGTGGGTGACGGCAGAAAGCGCACGCATGTACACGTTGTTGAGGATCGGGGCAAAGATCAGGTGGTTGAAGTACTCGCTCACGCTGTCCTTGATGTCGTTGAGGCCGAGCTCCTTGGCGTCGAGCTGATAGACGCGATCGCCACCGTACTGGTTGACGAAGCGGATGCCGCGCTCGTCGTTGCAGCGGCTGCGGCCGACGCTGATGAGCTGGAACAGCGAGGTGCGCTTGTCCAGAATCTCGAAGGGGCCATGGAAGAAATCGCAGGTGTTGATGGTGCAGGAGTCGATCTGCAGCATCTCCTGCACGTTGCAGATGCTAAAGACGTAGGCGGCACCAAAGAGCGGGCCCTGGGCCATGACGTTGATGCAGGGCTTGTCGGCGTTCTGCTCGGCCCACTTGGCAGCGAGCGGACGGGTGTACTCGACGGCCTTGCGATAGATGGGGTCGACCAAGTCGAACGCGGCCATAGCGGTCTCGTACTCGGCATAGCCCTCGGTCTGCTGCGTAAGCTCCATGGCGATCATGGTCACGACGGCGGAGTTGGTGCGGCCCATGCAGGACTCATCGACGGCCAGGCTGTCGTACTGGATCTTGTAGTCGCAGACCTCGGTGAGGCCGGACTCGTCAACATAGATGGCGATGGTGCTGGCGCCGTGGTCCTTGGCGACCTGGGCGGCGACGATGGTCTCCTTGGTGCCGCGCATGGACACGACGACGGCAAGGGTGTTCTCGTTAACGTAGGCGGGAGTTGCGTGCACGAACTCGTTGCTGGTGTAGCTGGAGCTCACGACCTGCGTGGCCTCGTGCTCCATAAAGTACTGGGCAGGATAGTTGCCGCCGTTGGATCCGCCGGCGCCAATCCACACGACGCGCTTGATGCCGCCCTTGTCTGCCTTGTCAGCCAAAACCTGGGAGACGACATCCTTAACCTGTTCCTGAGTAGTCATCGTGCATCAGCCTTTCTTCTCGTTTGATGCTCTCGATGGCATACAAGTTACATACATGTTTTGGTTATGTCGACTAGTTGTATGCTATATTTGACTTAGAAATTCTGCTGGTAAGGTTTTCGACTTCTCGTTACCAGCAGTTTTGTTGTTGTATTGAATACATGCTTGATTAGACTCGCATACAAGTTAGATACAGGTTGATCACATGAACGCTTCGTCTAAAAAGAAACTGAGCCAATACGAGCGCTTGGCGGGCATGTTGCGTGACCGCATCGCCGCCGGTATCTACGCACGCGGAGACAAGCTGCCGTCCGAGATGGAACTCATGGACGAATCGGGGCTGTCGCGCAGCACCGTGCGCCACGCCCTTAAGGTACTCGTTGATGAGGGCCTGGTGCGCACCGAGCGCGGGCGCGGCGCCTTTGTGGCCGACACGCCCGCGCTCCACGAAAACAACCTGGTGTTTTCGAGCTATACCAAGCAGGTCGAAGGCCAGGGCATGAAGCCCACCACGCGCACGGTGGACTCGGGCTTTACCAAGGCGGGCGGCAGCATAGCTAAGTTCTTTGATGCCGCCGTGGGCAGCAAGCTCGTCAAACTTGTCCGCCTGCGTTATCTGGACGATGCGCCGCTGTGCCTGGAGACCACCTACCTGCCGCCAAGCTTCGAGTCGCTCATCGACCGCGATATCAACGGTTCGCTCTACGCGACGCTGCGCCAAGAATTCCATCGCGCGCCAGCACAGGGACATAAGACCTTTGAGGTGTGCTATGCCTCGCAAAACGAGGCGTTTTTGCTCAACGTCGAGCGCGGGCAGGCGCTGATCCTGATCACCGACTACGTCTACGACACCGACGGCCGACCGCTCCATGTCTCTAAGCGCATCCAACGCACCGACCGCGCCAAATACACCGAGCCCATCGGCTAACCTGCCAAAACCACCGCAAAGGGGACAGGCACCTTTGTGGTGGTTTTAGGCGAGGAGATCGGGGAACCAGGTTGGTTTGGGTTGGTTGGGCGTGCGCTCGGCCAGGACCAACTCCATCCAGCACATGTCGTACCAGCGGCCGAACTTTTGGGCACAGCGATCGAAGGCGCCCACCAAGCGATATCCCATATGGGCATGGAAGTCCTGGCTATTGTGCGTTAGATACTCGTCGTCCTTGTCGTGCGGCACGGCGATGAGCGCGCACATATTGGTGATGCCCATCGCGATCAGGCACTGCTTGAGCGCATCGTGCAGCTTGCGACCCAGCCCGCCATGGCGCACATCGCGTGCCAGGTAGATCGACGTCTCGACCGACCAGTCGTATGCCTCGCGGCTGTTAAGCGGACTCACGTAGGCATAGCCTACCGGACGCCCGTCCAACTCCATCACCAAATACGGATAGCGCTTGAGCGTACGCTCAATACGCCCGGCGAACTCCTCAACGCTCGGCACCTCGTATTCGCAGGTAATCGCCGTCTGGCGCACATACGGCTCATAGATGGCAAGCAACGCCGGCGCATCATCGGGCGTCGCCAGGCGAATCGTCGGCTCGGACATCTCGGTCATACAACCCTTCCCCCTCAAAAACAGAGGCCGCCTTGCGCCAAACCCAGCGCAAGGCGGCCCCCCGTCATTACATCAGGCTACAGGACAGCCGCCAACGCGTCGATATCCTCCTGCGTCGTGGCCCAGCTGGTGCAAAAGCGCACCACCGTGTGGGTCTCGTCGTACTTTTCCCAGTACTCGATCGCCGCATGCTCGCGAATGCGCGCCATGTCCTCGTTGGGCAGAATCACGAACTGCTGGTTAGTCGGCGTCTCCAAGAAGAACCGGTAGCCGTGCTCGTGCAGCACGCGACGAAGCGCCTGCGCGGTTTCGATCGCCTGACGGCCAATCTCAAAATACAGGCCGTCGGTAAAGAGCGCCTCAAACTGCACGCCCGTCAGGCGGCCCTTGGCCAACAGCGCGCCGTGCTGCTTAATACGCGGAATGGGATGCGCCGGGGCGCGCATGCCGCAGAACACCACAGCCTCGCCGCAGAGCGCGCCGCACTTGGTGCCGCCGATGTAGAACACGTCGCACAGCTGCGCCAGCTCGGGCAGGGTAATGTCGCACTCATCGGCCGCCAGCGCATAGGCCAGGCGGGCGCCATCCACAAACAGCGGAATCTCGCGCTTCTGGCATACTGCGTGAATCGCCGCGAGCTCGGCCTTGGAGTACAGCGTGCCGTACTCGGTCGATAGGCTCACGTACACGGCACCCGGGAACACCGTGTGCTCGTAGCTCTCGTTTTCGTAGAACACCTGGATATAGTTCTCGAGGTCCTCGGCGTGCATCTTGCCCTCGTAGCCGGGGATGGTGAGCACCTTGTGGCCGCCAAACTCGATGGCGCCCGCCTCGTGGCAGGCAACGTGGCCAGTCTCGGCAGCAACGACGCCCTCGTACGGCGCAAGCAGCATGTCGATCACCGTCGCGTTAGCCTGCGTGCCGCCCACCAGGAAAAACACGTCGGCGTCAGGCGCCTGGCAGGCCTCGCGAATAAGTTGCTTGGCACGCTCGGTATGTGCATCGGTACCGTAGCCGGGCTGCGGCTCCATATTGGTGTCGACGAGCGCCTGCAGCACCGCTGGGTGTGCGCCGTGGGAATAGTCGTTGTTGAACGCGAGCATGGCAATCCTCTCTTACCGGGTATCGGCCAGATGATTCAAACGGAGCTATTGTACGCCGCTGGGATAGGCAATGCGCGCGGCAAGGCACTCAAGTGCCAGTACCAGAGCAAAACCGCAGCTCACGTCACTCAAAAAGTGCGCTCCGATCACGATACGGCCAAAGGCGACGAGCGCCGCGACCACAGCCGCCGTCCAAAAGACCACCCGGCGGCGCGACGGCTTTTCCTTAAAGGCCGCCGCGGGAAGCCCGGCGAGCATGAGGCCAATCGCCGCATGCGCGGTGTGTCCACTCGCGAACGACTTAAAGCCGTCCTTGATTACGCCGGCGGCGATATAGCTCCACTTGTCGGGGTTGCCAATCACCCACCACGGCTGAAAATTGAGCCCCGGCGTGACCTCGATCACGCGCATGCGCGGGCGCGACCACAACGGCTTGACGATCACGTTGAGGATAATGGCCTGAGCGACCCACACGGCAAGCACCATCAACGCCCAGCGCGTGAGCTCGTCAGGCTCGGTCGCGCGCGTGAGGCGATAGACGATAAGGTTGGCGGCGATCACCAGCACAAACGTCAGCACCAGCTGAACGGCAATGAGTTTACCGCCAACCCGCAGGGACGAAACGATCTCGTAGCCGGTCAGGCCAACGTTGACGAGGATGCCGAGCACGGCGAGCCATTTGCTCCCCTTGGAGTCGGGACGCACCGCGCGTACGAGCATAACGCCCGCGACGCTCGCCGTCAGCTCGAACGGCAGCTCGCCGGCCGCCTCGACAAAGCGACCGAACAAGCTGGATGAGTTAAACAGCATGCTCGAGATTTGGTAATCGAAGAAACTGCCCACGCCCAGACAAAGGCACAGGACAACCGCGATAATGGCGACATCTTTCTTATAGATGTATCCGAACATGCTTTCCTTTCGGTCGGGCGAAGGGTCGACCCGCAACGTGGTGGGGCAAAGATAGCTTTGTCCCATAAATACCCTTACAGGTTGAGCATAAGTGAGCGAAAACGTTCCATTTGTGGCAAGGTGGCCCGAAGGAGGAGGGAAGCGTACTTGCGTACGCGACCGACGAGTGAGGGTCAGATTGCCCAAATGGAGCGTTTGCAGCGTCGACCCGTTAGTCGTCGTCGCTGGCACCCAGCTGTTGCAGCAGCATGAGCGCCGCCGCCACCGGGCCGGTGCCGTCGTTGGCGTCGAGACCGCGACCCAGGCCGCTGCCCGCACCGGCGCCCGCCTTGTAGGGCACCGACAGCTTGCGGCTCTTGGGAAAGTTCACCGCACCATAGCGGGTCTTAAGCTCAAAGGCCACCTTCTTGGGCACGTCGACGCCCAAAAAGGTGATGCGGCCGCCGCTGAGCGTGACGCTCTCGAGCCCCAGGCGCTCGCCGCGGATGCGGATGCGCGCGCGATTGAACAGGTTGAGTCCCGCCAACGGCAGCTCGCCATGCGCAGCCTCGGTCTCCTCCTGCACCTCATCGATGCTCTCCAGGTCCTCGGCCGCTGCGAGCTTACGGTACACGAGCACGCGCTGGTCCACCGCCGGCAGGTACTCCTCGGACAAGAAGTAGTCGGCCGGTAGGTTAATGCCCACGCTCGCCGCCTCCACGCCGGCATCGTCATCGCCGCGCGCCTCGGCCACTGCCTGGCCCAGCATCTGCGTAAACAGGTCAAAGCCCACGCTCGACAGGTTGCCATGCTGCTCGGCGCCCATAAGCGAGCCGGCGCCGCGAATCTCCAGGTCGCGCATGGCAATGCGCATGCCGCTGCCCAGGTCCTGGAACTCGGACAGTGCGGTCAGGCGCGCCGTCGCCTCCTCGGTGAGAGGCAGCTCGCCCGGAAACATAAAGTACGCGTAGGCCTGTGTGGCAGAACGGCCCACACGGCCCTTGAGCTGGTAAAGCTGTGCCAGACCCAGGCGCTGCGAGTCCTCGATGATCAGCGTGTTGGCGGTCGCGTTGTCGATGCCGCTCTCCACGATGGTCGTGGCGATGAGCACATCGATCTTTTTGGTCGCGAACTCGATCATCACGTCCTCGACCTCGCGCGGGCTCATCTTGCCGTGCGCCACCCCCACGCGTGCCTCGGGCGCGGCCTCGTGCACGCGCGCCACGGCGTCGTCGATGGTCTTGACGCGGTTGGACACGTAGTACACCTGACCGCCGCGGCCCACCTCCAGGCGAATCGCCGCGCTCACCACATCGGGGTCATACTCCCCCACGTGCACGATCACGGGACGACGCCCGGTCGGCGGCGTGGTAATCAGGCTCATGTCGCGCACGCCGCTCGTGGCCATCTGCATGGTTCGCGGAATCGGCGTGGCCGAAAGCGTGAGCACGTCAATCTGCTCGCGCAGATTCTTGAGCTGCTCCTTGTGCTGCACACCAAAGCGCTGCTCCTCGTCGATGATCACCAGGCCCAGGTTCTTGGGGTTCACATCGGCCGAAAGCAGGCGGTGCGTGCCGATGAGCACATCGATCGTGCCCTCGGCAAACGCCTTGAGCGCGCGCTTCTGCTGCGCCGGCGTGCGGAAGCGGCTGAGCACCTCGACCTCGAGGCCAAACGGGGCAAAGCGCTCAAAGAAGGTCTCGTAGTGCTGCTGGGCCAGAATGGTTGTGGGGCAGAGCACCATGACCTGACGGCCGGAGTCCACACACTTGAACGCCGCACGCAGGGCGACCTCGGTCTTGCCAAAGCCCACGTCGCCGCAGAGCAGGCGGTCCATGGGCTTGGGCGCCTCCATGTCGGCCTTAATATCGGCGATGGCCTCCAGCTGGTCGCGCGTCTCGTCGTAAGGGAAGCTCTCCTCCATCTCGATCTGCTCGGGCGTGTCGGGCGGGCAGGCGATACCGGTAATCGACGAGCGGCGCGTATACAGATCGACCAGGTCAAACGCCAGCTTTTTGGCATTCTTGCGCGCCTTGTTGGTGGCGCGCGTCCAGTCGGCTGTGTTGAGCCTGGTCAGGCGCGGTTTGTCGCCGTCGGGGCCAACATAGCGCGTGATACGGTCGACCTGCTCGAGCGGCACGTAGAGCTTGTCGCCGTCGGCATATTCCAGCAAAAAGTAGTCGCGCTCTTTGCCGCCCACTTCCTGACGCGCAATCTCGCTAAAGAGTGCGATGCCGTGAGTGGCGTGCACCACGTAGTCGCCCGGCTTAAACGGGAAGGTGATCTGCGTAATGTCCACCTTGCGGCGGCTGCGCGCGCGGTTGGCGTCCATGCGGGCGTTGAGGTCGGCGATTGAGAACACGGCCAGGTTGGCATCGGGCACCACCACGCCCTGCGGCAGGGCAGCGTCCACAAAGGTCACGCGTCCGCGCGAGATGGTGGGCACGGCGGCGCCGGCGGCAGCCTGCGCGGCGCCCGTCTCGAGCGAGCGGGCGTTGAGCGCGTCGACCTTACGCTCGCGAATGGAAGCGTGGGCCTCCTGGCGTGCGGCACGGTCGGCAGAATCTGCCGCTGCCACGCGCACGTGGTCGCCAATTACGCCGGCGTTTTCGGGGGCCGCCGTCAGCGATTCCTCAAAGGTAATGCCCTCATCGCCAAAGGTGAGCTCCATCGACTCGCGCGCACCGCGGTCGGGGATGGCAAACACGCAGGCGTAGCGCTTGCCCACGACTTCCTGAATGCGCGTCATAAAACGGTTGTCCGAGCCTGCGATGGCAGGCTGCTCAATCTTGAGCTCGGCCGTCACCGCACCGCCGGCGCGGATGAGACTCACATAGTTCAGGCGTTGCTGGGAACCAAAGTCGAGTTGCTGGGCACGCACGTACAGGCCGTCCAGACGGTCGACCCCCGCCTCGCCGGCACGCGCCTCGATATCCTCGTAAGCGCGCAGGCAATCGTCGAACAGCGAGCGCGGCTCGGACAGCACCACGAGCGCCTTGCCGCTCACATGCGACAGCGGGCTCACGGTCTGGCCGTACATCACCGGCAAAAAGCGGTCGAGCTCAGGCGTGACGATGCGCGCATCCACCATCTCGAGCAGCGCCGCCAACTTGCTGTCGTCCTGGCTGGCGCGGTAGAGCGCCACATGCATGTTGTGGACGGCCTCGTCGGTAAGCGCCAGCTCACGGCACGGAAAGATCTCGATGCTGTCCTCGTTGCCGATGGTTTGCCCCGTGGAGCTCACCATGCGGCGGATGCGGTCGATCTCGTCGCCGAAAAACTCAATGCGCACGGGCGCCTTCTCCTGCGCGGGGAACACCTCGACGGTGTCGCCGTGCACGCGGAACAGGCCTGTCTCTTCGGCGGCGCCGGCATTGGTGTAGCCCATGCCCACCAAGCGCTGCGGCACCTCGTCAAAAGGAATCTCCTCGCCCACCGCAAAAGTAGTGGACTCCCAATAGCGACTCTCGACCGGCGGCACGCAGCGCAGCAGCGCGCGGGCCGAGGCAACCATGATGCAGTTGTCGCCGCGCACGATGCGCCCCAGGGCCTCGCAGCGCTGGGCCACCACGGCGTCGTCGGGCGCCTGCTCGCGCCAAGGGTAGTCCTTGCGCTCGGGAAAGCGACACACGTGAGCCAGACCCACATAGGCGGCCAGACTGCGTGCGACGCGATCGGCCGCATCCTCGCCGCTCACTATGTAGACCGTGGGGCGCGGACGACGCGCAAACTGGGCGGCGGCCATAAGCGTGCGACCCGACTGAGACACGGCCAGCGTCACGTCCTCGCCAGAATCGAGCCCGGCCTCGACGGTCTGCAGCGCCTCGGCAGTGTAGAGCTGCGCGGCTATACGGTGAATGAGCATGCTGTTCCTCCGGCATTGCAACGCCAAAAGCCCGCCGAGGCAAGCTCGGCGGGTCGTACGTCAAATACATTGTCTGTCATGGTAACGCATGGAGAGGACTCCGGCTCAAGGGCAAACCCAGCCCCGCAAAAAACGCCAGACGAAAATGCGTTCCGCCCTACCCCGCTACGCGCACGCTGGGACACAAATCCGCCAGCGGGCACTCGTCGCACTTAGGTTTGCGGGCGTCGCAGATCTCGCGGCCAAAGGTGATCCACTGGTGGTTGACCGACTCCCAATACTCGTGCGGCAAAATCTTGAGCAGATCTTGCTCGGTCTTGAGCGGCTCCTTGGCATGCGTCTTGGGGCTCAGCATCAGGCGGTGCGCGATGCGGTTGACGTGCGTATCGACCGCGATGCCCTCGACAATGCCAAACCCCACGTTGAGCACGATGTTCGCCGTTTTGCGCCCCACACCCGGCAGTTTGACGAGCTCCTTCATGTCGGCCGGTACCTCGCCGCCGTAATCGGTGACGATCATCTGCGCGGCTTCCACGGCGTGCTTGGCCTTGCTCTTATAAAAGCCGAGTGACTTAATGGTACCGGCCACATCGGCCACGCTCGCCCCCGCCATGGCCTCGGGCGTGGGCCACTGGGCAAACAGCCGCGGCGTCACCTTGTTGACCTGCGCGTCGGTCGTCTGCGCCGAGAGCAGTACGGCAATGAGCAGCCTAAAGGGATTCTCGTGATCCAAAAAACACTCGACCGGGCCATAGCGACGGTTGAGGCGCTCGCACACCTCAACGGCGCGCTCGCGTTTGGCGGCATTGGTCTCGCGTGGCATAATGACTCCTCGCTTCAGCGGCATAACAAACCTATGGGCACGATTGTCCCACGTATGGGGTCTTTACGCCTCCAAAAATGCGCCGGTCTGGCGGCCCCACAGGCTTGCGTACTCGCCGCCCGCCTCGACAAGCTGCGCATGCGTACCGTCCTCGACAATCTCGCCGTCCGCCAGCACCACGATGCGATCGAGCGCCGCCACGGTAGACAGGCGATGTGCCACCACAATGGAGGTGCGACCGCGCATCAGGTTCTCGAGCGCCTCCTGCACCAGCGCCTCGGACTCGCTGTCCAAGGCAGACGTCGCCTCGTCGAGCACCAGGATCGGCGCATCAGTCAGAATAGCGCGGGCAATGGCCACGCGCTGGCGCTGACCGCCCGAAAGCTTAACGCCGCGTTCGCCCACCATGGTGTCAAAGCCGTTGGGCAGACGGTCGATAAACTCCAGGGCATTTGCCAGGCGCGCGGCCTCGCGGATCTGCTCGTCGGTGGCGTCGGGGCGTCCGTAGGCGATATTCTCGCGAATGGTGCGATGGAACAGCAGCGCCTCCTGCGGCACGTAGGCAACCTGGCGGCGCAGGCTCTGCTGCGTACAGCGCGAGACGTCCTGACCGTCCACGAGCACGCGGCCGCCCTGTACGTCGTCCAGGCGCAGCAACAGCTTGGTGAGCGTCGTCTTGCCCGAGCCCGATTTGCCCACCAGGCCCACGCGCTGACCCGCCGCCACATGGAGCGTCAGGTCGTCGAACACGCTCTCGCCCGCTGCGGCGTCACGGTATGCAAAGCTCAAGTGCTCAAAATCAATCGCACCTTCGGTCACTTTAAGCTCGGGAGCGTTCTCGTCGTCTGCCACCAGACGCGGCTCGTCCAGCACGCGCGTCATCTCGGCCGCATCGCCCAGCGCGCGGTTGATGCGCTGCATCATGGAGCTTACGTAGTTCAGACGCATGGTGAGGTTGTACGTATAGGTAAAGATCATGACGAGCGCGCCAACAGAGATGCCAAACCACGCGTTGCCGCCCGCGACGAACACGCTCACCACGGCCATAGTAACGACGATAAGGCCCGAGGTCGTAAAGTTGCGCTGCATCATGGCGTGCATCGAAACCGTCTCGGCGTCGCGCGCGGCGCGGTCGGCGGCATCGAACAGGTCGCGCTCAAAGTCCTCGCGCCCACAGGTCTTGACGGCCAGGATGTTCGTGACCGCGTCGGACAGCACGCCCGACAGCTTGTTCTGCGCGGCGGACGTCGCGGCCGAAAGCGGCATGATGCGCTTGTACATAAGCCAGACAAATGCGATGTAGACGACCATGATGCCCACCAAAATCACGGTAAACGTCGGTACCACCGGGGCGAGCGCCGCCACCGTGCAGACAACCGAGGTGATGGTGGGAATGAGCGAATACACCGTCACGTCCACCAGGCCCGTGTAGCCGTTCATAAAACGACTCGTCTGGCTCACAAGCGATCCGCCAAAGCGACTGGTGTGGAATGTCATGGATTGATTGGAGAGTGTGTCGAAGCACAAGCGCGCCAAGTGATAGTTACCCGCAATCTCGAGCTTGTAGACGGTGTAGTCCTGCAGCTTGGAGAGGATCTGGCCCACTAGGTTAACGAACACGAGCGCCAGAATATAGGGACCAAAGACCTCAAACACCTGGTCGCCCGCCACGGGGCCGGCCTGGACGCGGTCGACGATAAGGGCCATCACGTAGGTGTTGGCAAACGTGAGCAAAAAGATGTAGCCCGCCGACGAGAACACCGAGAGAAAGACGATCAGCGGCTGTGTGCGCGTGACGTCCCAAAAACGCTGTAGCGTGCGGCGCACGGTGGAGCGTTTGAGCGGACTGGTGTTTCTCTGAGACATGGGCTTCCTTTCGCGCCTGATAGGGCGAAACGCCATTGTTGCACACTAAAGCGCACTTCAGGCAAGCACGATGCGAAAAGCGCCCGCGCCGTGCTTGTGCAGGCACCCCGCCGTCAGATGCAGCTAGTCTTCGTCTTTTTGGTCTGCGAGCAAGCCTGCGGACTCCAAGCCCAAAATCTCGTCGGCCTCCCGCGCGTCTTCCAGCGCGTCGATATCCTTGAGCTTGCGCTCCATAACGTTGGTGCGCGTGGTGATGATGCCCTCGACCGTTTTACCCGCGGTCTCGATCTGCTGCTGGGCACGACGCAGCGCCGCCTGATAGCGCGGCAGCTCGGCCTTGACGGCAGAGAGCACACGCAGCACGTCGTCGGTGCGCTTTTGCAGCCTAAACGTCTGGTAGCTCATCTGCAGGCTGTTGAGGATGGCCGCCATGGTGCTGGGGCCGGCAACGTTGACGTGATAGTCGCGGCCCAGGGTCTCGATAAGCCCGGGGCGGCTGACGACCTCGGCGTACAGACCCTCAAACGGCACGAACATGATGCCAAAATTTGTCGTCGCGGGCACGCTCAGGTACTTTTCGCAGATGTCCTTTGCCTCGCGTTTCACCATCGCATCGAGCGTCTTGCGCGCGGTGGCCACAGCCTCAGCATCGCCCGACTCTTGCGCGTCGAGCAGATGCTCGTACGCGTCGCCCGGGAATTTGGAGTCGATCGGCAGCAGCACGGGATCGCCCTCGTCCACCGGCAGCTTGACGGCAAACTCAACGCGCTCCGAGGCGCCGGGCTTGGTGGCGACGTTTTCCAGATACTGGTCGGGCGTAAGGATGTCCGCCAGGATCGCACCCAGCTGTACCTCGCCCAAAATGCCGCGCGCTTTTACATTGCCCAGCACGCGCTTGAGGTCGCCTACGCCGGTGGCAATGGACTGCATATCGCCCAAACCCTTGTACACAGCCTCGAGCTGGTCGCTCACCTGCTTAAACGATGCGGACAGGCGATCGTTGAGCGTACGGGAGAGTTTCTCGTCCACCGTCGCGCGCATCTGATCGAGCTGCACGTTGTTGTCCTTGCGGATGGCGCTCAGCTGGGCATCGACCGTCTCGCGAACCTTGTCCAGGCGGTGCTCGATACCCTCGCGGTTGGCGCCAAGCTGTTGGGCTGTCTCGCGGCGCAGGTCATCCATACGGTCGCCGGCCTGCGAGAACTCACGCGCGATGGTCAGGTAGCGCTGCTGCTCTACGGCCGCATCGGTCGTCTGCTGCTGCGCGATGGCATTTGCCGTGCGGCGGGTTTCGGCCAAAGCGACGTTCAGGGTGTCGAGCGCATTGTTGGCCTGCTCGAGCGCAGCCAGCATCTCTGCCCCGCTATCGCCGCGCTCCTGCAGCTCGACGCGAAGGCCCTTGAGCTGCAGGGCACAAGCCACAGCAACCCCCACCGCCACCAAGGCGGTCACAACAAGCACGATATCAATAGCAGACATAGACTCCGCCCAACAAACTCAATCGATCATCAATCAAAACCGCGATCAATCTTACCCCGCCACACGCACCGGGCGTCACATGGCAATCGGACAAATGGATTTTGGGCCACAGGTACTAAAACGCTAACTCTCCCAGCCGGCGCGGATAGTTGTTACGACATCGCTTAGGCGCTGGCCGAGAACCGCCAAGTGCTCAAGCACCTCACTGGGCGAGGCGCCGTTGAGAATGCACGTGAGGGCATATGAGGCCAAGAAGATTGCCGCGAGCCCCAACGGAATCAGCACGATCATCGCCAGCGTACGCAGGCGCTGGGTCCAACGACGGCGACGCGCACGACGCTTGTCGAACGCAAGCTCCTGCGCATATGAATCTTGCTGTACGGAATAGGCTCCTGGGTCCACCTCATCCGCAGACGATACCGCGGGCGCGGCGTTTTGCACAGGAGGCTGGACGGCCGCCCCTTGCATTTGCATCTCCATAAGCCGTTGCTGCTGGCGCAACATGCGCTCGGCTTGTTGCCGCGGGGTCTCAAGAAACAGATCCATGTTGGCCTCCTCAATCTGAGCATTCGACGCTTACGCCCAGCATCCCGCACCATCGCGGCCGCGGCAACGAAATCCGCGGCAATAGCCGCAAAGATTCTATAGTCAGAAAGCTGTCGAAAACCTCAACAACTCCCCCTGTCTCTTATACACATCTGACGCTGCCGACGATATGCAG
>UQVD01000025.1 GCA_900544385.1 uncultured Collinsella sp. | reverse complement strand
TCTACACACTGCATATCGTCGGCAGCGTCAGATGTGTATAAGAGACAGCTGATAGGTAGTCTTTGGCTACGTCGGCTTTGGCTGCTTGGAAGTTGTGCCAGGCCCACCATTGGACCATTCCTACGAAGCTTGAGGCTATGTGGTGTAGTAGGAAGCTTCGGTCCATGGTGGCGGCGGGGCCTGCGGGTTCGACGGGGACGGTTTCGGCTGCGCGCGTCATGATGGTCTTGCGGAGGTAGTCGGCGAAGACGCGTGAGCCGGCGCCGGCTACGAGGGCGCGTACGCCCTGACGACGCTCCCAGAGGTTGTTGAGGATATGCTCGACCTGTACGAGTGGGTCGTCGAGGGGCGTACCGTCATCGTCGAGGGCGTGGGCGCAGATATCGCTCACGAGCGCGGCGAGTAGGTCGTCTTTGCTCTTGAAGAGGCCGTAGAACGTGGCCCGACCCACATGGGCGCGAGCGATGATGTCACCGACGGTGATCTTGTTGTAGTCTTCCTCGCGCAGGAGCTCAGAGAATGCCGCGACGATGGCGGCGCGGCTTTTTTCTTTGCGGGCATCCATGGCTATGCATCCACGTGAACGAGCAGACAACGGAGCGTGCCGGAGCAACCCTCGTAGGGGCGCTTGCCGGCGCCGTAGCCGACGGCCTCGATGCGGTAGCGGGCCGGCAGGTGCTCGGATGTACGCAGCGCGGTAACGATGGCGGCGCCCGTGGGCGTCACGAGCTCGCCGGCGACCGGTGCGGGCGTGAGGGCGATATTGCCCGCCTGGCATAGGTTGACGACAGCGGGGACGGGAATGGGCATGAGACCGTGGGCACAGCGGATGGTTCCGTGGCCCTCGGAGAGCGACTCGACAACGATGTCCTCAATGCCCAGGTCATCGAGGCAGATGGCGACAGAGCAGACGTCGACGATGGAATCGACGGCGCCTACCTCGTGGAACATGACGGTCTCGGGCGTTTTGCCGTGAGCCTTGGCCTCGGCGGCGGCGAGTACGGAAAAAATGGCGAGGGCGCGACGCTTGGCGCCATCGCTTAGCTGCGAGCCATCAATGATCGTCGTGACATCGGCCAAAGAGCGGTGGTGATGGCGGTGGGCGTGATGGTGACCCTCGTGACCATGGCCGTGGGCCTCATGGTCATGCTCGTGGCAGTGCTCGTGTTCGTGCTCGCCATGGTCATGATGGTGGTGCCCATGCTCGTGCGTGTGCTCGACGGCTGCTTCGTTGCCGTAGAGCCAGGCCATATCGTGATCGTGGTTCTCGAGCTCCTCTGCCAGCTGAACGTCAAAGTCGCAGGCGTCGATGCCATGCTTGTTTGCGCGCGTAACGGCAATCTCAAAGCCGCCGACCGGAAGCGTGGCGAGCTGCTCGCGCAGTTGTTCCTCGCTGGTGCCCAGGTCGAGCAGGGCCGCGACGGTCATGTCGCCGCTGATGCCCGAGGTGCCGTCGATGATAAGCGTGTGCTGATGGTTAGACATGGAATGCTCCTTAACGGACGCAGGGCGTGCCAGCGCTCAGATGATTGATAAGGCTTGCCTGGTAGGCGGCACCAAAGCCGTTGTCGATATTGACGACCGAAACGCCGCTGGCGCAGGAGTTGAGCATGGCGAGCAGCGCGGCTGCGCCACCAAAACTTGCGCCGTAGCCCACGCTGGTGGGAACGGCGATGACCGGACAGCTCACCAGGCCGCCGATAACGCTCGCCAACGCGCCCTCCATGCCGGCGACGGCAATGATCACCTGCGCCTGAGCAAGTTCCTCGGCATGCGCGAGCAGGCGGTGCAGGCCGGCGACACCCACGTCGTAGAGGCGGTCGACCTCGTTGCCATAGAACTCGGCCGTCAACGCGGCTTCCTCGGCGACGGGCAGGTCGCTCGTGCCGGCGCAGGCGACGACGATGCGTCCGTTGCCGGTGGGGGAGGGCATGCCGCCCACGAGGGCGAGCTGGGCGTTCGGGACATATCCCAGGTCGATGCCGTTGTCGAGGAGCTCCGAGGTACGGGTTGCCTTCTCGGCGTCCAGGCGCGTGACTAGGATGCGCTCCTGGCCGGCATCGCGCAATGCTTTGATTATGGCGGCAATCTGCTCGGCGGTTTTACCGGCGCCGTAGACAACCTCGCCGGCTCCTTGGCGCACCCCGCGCGAAAGATCGAGCTGCGCAAAACCCAGATCGGCGGTTGGCGCCGTCTGGATGCGCGTGAGGGCGACTGCCGGGGCGACTGCTCCGTCGGCAACATCGCTCAGCAATTGCTCAAGATCTCGCTTATCCATATATGTTCCCTTCGACGGTGCAAAGTCTAGCACGAGAAGGGTAGTTTCCGAACATTAGAACAAAATCGTTCGGAAACTAGACATAGAGGAATTGATTCTGTTGTTAGACGGATCGACTAGTCGCGCAGGATGATGTCCATGGCGAGCATCAGGTTGCGCTCGTCGATGGCAAACGGGGCGGCCTCGCGCGTCTTGGGCTTGGCGCAAAACGCGATGCCCGTGCCCGCGGCCTGAATCATAGGGATGTCGTTGGCGCCGTCGCCGATCGCGACGGTGTGGGCCATATCGACACCGCACTCAACCGCCCAGTCCAGCAGCTGGATGAGCTTGGACTCCTTGGTCACGATGTCTGCCGCCAGCTTACCGGTGAGCTTGCCGTCTACGACCTCCAGGCGGTTCGCTAGACAAAAATCGATGCCCGCAGCGGCCACGATCTTATCGGCGACCTCGTGGAAGCCGCCGCTTACCACGCCGACCTTCCAGCCCTTGCTGTGCGCCGAGCGCACAAGCTCCAGCGCGCCGGGGGTAAACGTCACGCGCGCAAAGGTGCGCTCGAACACGCTCTCGTCCAGGCCGGCAAGCAGCCCCACGCGCTCCTCGAGCGCCTGCTTAAAGTCAAGCTCGCCGCGCATGGCGCGCTCAGTGATCTGCGCTACCTGCTTGCCCACGCCGGCCTCCTCGCCCAACAGGTCGATGACCTCCTGGTTGATGAGCGTGGAGTCGATATCCATAACGATGAGGCGTGCAGTCATGGCGGGCCTTTCCTAGTGCAGTTGTATTGGGGCACATTGTCGCACGCGGCGCGCCTTGGCGACGGCCACGGCGCATCAATTGTTTCGTCTCCGTCAAGTCTTTGGGCATGAGCTACTTTTCCGCGGCACATCGACGCAGGTGCGATAAGATAGAACGCCGTGTCCGGCTGCGCGGTTTACGCAGGCTGGGCAAATCTGTACGACGCCGCCCGGAACGACACGGGGCGGCACAGATCCATAAAGGAGGATCACTGGTATGAGCCAGACCCGTCCCATCGATGAGCATTCCATGCACACCCGTACCTGCGGCGAGCTTCGCTTCGAGAACGTGGGCGAAGAGGTCACCCTCACCGGTTGGGTGAGCCGTCGCCGCGACCACGGCGGCCTTATCTTCTGCGACCTTCGCGACCGCGAGGGCATCACGCAGCTCACCTTTGACCCCGAGCACTCCGATGGCGATGCCTTTAAGATCGCCGAGACCATGCGTCCCGAGTGGCCCATCAAGATCCACGGCGTCGTGCGCGCCCGTGGCGAGGAGACCACCAACACCAAGCTCGCGACCGGCGAGATCGAGGTCCTGACCGACCACGCCGAAGTGCTCAACACGTCCGTCACCCCGCCGTTCCAGATCGAGGACGGCATCGAGACGAGCGAGGACACCCGCCTGCGCTATCGTTATCTGGACCTCCGTCGTCCCGAGATGATGGCCAACCTCAAGCTGCGCTCCGACTTTACCTTTGCCATTCGCGAGGCGCTGCACAACCGTGAGTTCATGGAGGTCGAGACGCCCTCCCTGTTCAAGTCCACGCCCGAGGGCGCCCGCGACTTCATCGTCCCCAGCCGCATCCAGCCGGGCAACTTCTACGCGCTGCCGCAGTCCCCGCAGCTTCTGAAGCAGCTGCTCATGGTCGGTGGCGTCGAGCGCTACTACCAGGTTGCCAAGTGCTTCCGCGACGAGGACCTGCGTGCCGACCGTCAGCCCGAGTTCACCCAGGTCGATATCGAGATGTCCTTCGTGGACCAGAACGATGTCATGAGCGCGCTCGAGGAGGTTCTTGCCGATGCTTTCGGCCGCATGGGTGTCGAGATGCCCACGCCGCTGCGTCGCATGAACTACTGGGATGCCATGGACACCTATGGCTCCGACAAGCCCGATACCCGCTATGGCATGCACCTGGTCGACCTGACCGACATCTTTGCCAACTCCAAGTTCAAGGTCTTTGCGACCGCCGCAAACGAGGAGGGCTCTGTCGTCAAGGCCATCAACGCCAAGGGCGCCGGTGCCTGGGCACGTGCCAAGATCGACAAGCTCGCCGGCGTGGCCTCCACGTTTGGCGCCAAGGGCCTGGCCTGGATCGCCTTCCGTGAGGACGGCTCCATCAACAGCCCCATCGTCAAGTTCTTCTCGGACGAGGAGATGGCCGCTCTGCGCGAGCGCATGGACGTCGAGCCCGGCGACCTTGTGATGTTCGCCGCCGGCCCGCGCCTGCTCTCCGACGAGATCCTGGGCGGCATGCGTTCTCACATGGCCAACGCACTCGAGATCAAGCGCGAGGGCCACGACTTCCTGTGGGTCGTCAACTTCCCGCTGTTCCACTGGGACGAGGATCGCAAGGCTTACGCTGCCGAGCACCAGCCGTTCACCCTGCCGACCGAGACCGACATCGCTAAGATCGAGGCCGACCCGCTGGCAGCCGGTTCTTGCACCTACGACTTTGTCATGGACGGCTTTGAGGCCGGCGGCGGCGGTATGCGTATCCACAACGCCGAGATGCAGATGTCCATGCTCAAGCTCCTGGGCTTTACCGAGGAGCGTGCCGAGTCTCAGTTTGGCTTCCTCATGGAGGCGCTCAAGTTTGGTGCGCCCCCGATGGGCGGTTTCGCTTTGGGCCTGGACCGCGTGTGCATGCTGCTCACCGGTTCCGACTCCATCCGCGACGTCATGGCGTTCCCCAAGACGGCCAGCGGCTCCGACCTTATGTCGGGCGCCCCGAGTGCCGTTTCCGGCGCCCAGCTCAAGGACGTCAGCCTGCGCCTGATGTAGGCGAGCGGCTACATATTGCCCGCAACGAGGGAAGGACGCGTGCCTTCCCTCGTTTTTTATACGCCGAGATTGTGAAGGCATGGGATGACCGGGCACCGCGGAAAGTGCGTCCCGGAATCTGCGTCCAGAAGGGGTCGCGCTTTCCCAAACAGGGTCCTTTTGGAAACTGCGACCCAGAATCCAGCCAAATAACGGGACGCACTTTCCGGTTGAGCTGTCTAGCGGAAACTGTGCCCCAGAATGAGCGCTCAAAACGGGGCAGGCTTTCCGCAACAACTGTCTGGCGGAAAGCCCGGCCCAGTTTCTTATAGCGAGTCTCTCTGGATCAGCTGCATGTGCATCACGGAGGTGGTGGGCTCGGCGCCCTTGATCATGTTGAGCGCAATGTTGGCGGCCATGTGGCCTTCTTCGCGCAGGGGCTGGCGGACGGTCGTGAGCGCGGGGACGCAGCGCGTCGCAATCTCGTGATCGTCGAAGCCGACGACGGAAACGTCCGCCGGAACGGATAGGCCTGCCTCGTTGAGTGCGGTGATGACGCCAGCCGCGATACGGTCCGATCCGCAGAGCACGCCATCGAAAGCAATCTCGCGCGCGAGGATCTGGTGCATGGCCTGATAGCCGTCTCCGCTGTTCCAGCCGGTATAGATAACGTTTGCGTCTGGGAGGTCTTCGCTCAAGACGGCGCGGTAGCCGCGCAGGCGGTCGACAACAGCGGGGTTGTCTTGCGGTCCCAACACGGCGACGATATCTTTGCGCCCGCGATCCTTCATGGCGAGTGCCGCAAAATGTCCGCCCTCTTCGTCGTCAGAGTAGACCGTCGAGAACACATCGCGATAGGGGTGGCCCTCGAGCTGGCCGCACAACACGGTGGGTACGCCCAGCTCGCGCAGCACCTCGAGCAGCTCACTGCCTTTGTAGGGCGAGACGTCGATCACGGCGTCGAACGAGCGGCGCTCAAAATGCTCGCGTGCGCGGTTGCGCTCATGCGAGGAAGATGCCTGCAAGATCACGGGCAAGTAAGACGACTCCGAAAGTTCCTCGGTAATGCCGCTCAAAAACTCGCTATAGGTGGGGTCGCTGAAGAGTTCACTCAGAGGCTCGGTCACGAGCACGGCGATGATTTCCGAGCGCCCGACAGCGAGCGCTCGGCCACGAGCGTTGGGGACAAAATTGACTTCCTTGGCCGCCGCGCGGACGCGCTTTTTGGTTTCCTCGCTAATGCGGGGCGAATCGTTGAGGGCGCGCGATGCCGTGGAGCGCGACACGCCGGCAGCTGCGGCAACCTCGGCAAGCGTAGGTGCGGTGCGAACTGGTTGTGTCATGGCGTCTCCTGGAAAATGCGGTCGATGTTGTCACTGATACGGGCTAGTGCGGATACAGCTTACTATAGTGCGCCTGAACAGCGTTCATGATATCCGGTGACCGGTGTCGTTTTGCAACCAAGCCGAAATCGAATACGTCTCGTGTGGGTGAGATATCAGCGGGCGTGGAGGTTGCCTACGAGCTTAAGAACGATGTCTTGTGCTGAGTTTCGATACTCAGGGTGACATAAGTGTTGCGATTGTACAACCGGTTGCACCGTTAACCCGGCCAAATCGACCGTTCAGCGGACAACCGGTTGCACAGCTTTTTGCATCGCCCGTAAGATAAGGACAACCGGTTGCACAAGAATCACTACGATGACGAAGGAGCATCACCATGGACGCCATTAACGATTGGGAAAACCAAGCGCTCACCCACAGGAACCGCCTGGCACCCCATGCGTACTTTATGGGTTACGAGACCGCCGATCTCGCTGCAACGTACAGCCGCGAGCTGTCGCGCGGGTTTGTCCAGCTGTCCGGCTCGTGGCAGTTCCGCCTCTTTGAGGGACCTGCTGCCGTTTCCAACGAGGAGCTCTCCACGTACGAGCCCGAGTGGGATCACGTGGAAGTTCCGCACCTGTGGCAGGTAGATGGCTACGGCAACCTTGCCTATACCGACGAGGGCTTCCCGTTCCCGGTGGATCAGCCGTTTGTTCCCTCCGATGACCCCACGGGCGTGTACCAGCGTATCGTCAATCTTCCCGCTGTTCCTGCCGGCGCTCGCGAGATCATTCGCTTCGACGGCATCGAGAGCTATGGCGAGCTGTACGTCAACGGTCAGTTTATCGGCATGACCAAGGGCTCGCGCCTGTCCGCCGAGTTCGACGTGACCGACGCACTTGTCGAGGGCGACAACCTTTTTGCGGTTAAGGTCTTGCAGTACAGCGATGGCAGCTACATCGAGGACCAGGATATGTGGTGGGCCTCGGGCATCTTCCGCGACGTGTACCTTATGCAGCGTCCCGCCGCGCATCTGGTAGACTTTAGGTTCTGCACGCACCGCGAGGGCGATACCGCTCTGATCACGCTCGATACGGTGGCCGAGGGCGCTTCCCGCATCGTGTTTACGCTCAGCGATGGCGAGAGCGTGGTGGCTACGGGCGAGTGCGTCGACGGCCATGCCGAGTGCAGCGTTGCCGACGCCCACTTCTGGAATCCCGAGGACCCCTTCCTCTATGACCTTTCGTTTGAGGTCTACGACGGTGACGAGGTCAGCGAGTACGTTCCGCATCGCCAGGGTCTTGCCGAGGTGACGGTCGAGGGCAATCATATCTACCTCAACGGCACTTACTTTAAGATGCATGGCGTCAACCGCCACGATCACGACGATCACAAGGGCCGCGCCGTGGGCCTCGATCGCATGCGCCGCGACCTGGAGCTCATGAAGCAGCACAACATCAACGCGGTGCGCACGTCCCACTACGCCAACGACCCGCGCTTTTACGAGCTGTGTGATGAGTATGGCATCATGCTGGTCGCCGAGACCGATATGGAGAGCCACGGCTTCGAGAATATCGGCAATATCGCCCTGGTGACCGACGACCCGGCATGGGAGCCGGCCTACGTCGACCGCATTGAGCGCCTGGTGATGCAGGAGCGCAACCACGCCTGCATCATTATGTGGTCGATGGGCAACGAGAGCGGCTATGGCTGCAACATCCGCGCGATGTACGCCAAGGCTCACGAGCTCGACGGTCGTCCGGTCCACTACGAGGAGGATCGCAACGCCGATACCGTCGACGTTATCTCCACCATGTACTCCCGCGTGTCGCAGATGAACGACTTTGGTGAGCATCCATTCCCCAAGCCGCGCATCAACTGCGAGTACGGTCACTCCATGGGCAACGGCCCCGGAGGCCTGTCCGAGTATCAGGAGGTCTTCGATCGCTGGGATTGCATCCAAGGCCAGTTTATCTGGGAATGGTGCGACCACGGTTTGGCTGCTGTGACCGAGGACGGCATTGCCTACGACATGTACGGCGGCGACAACGGCGACTACCCCAACAACAGCAACTTCTGCATCGATGGCATGGTGTTCCCTTGGCAGCAGCCGAGCCCGGGCCTCACTGAGTATGGCCAGGTCATCTGCCCGGTTCGCATGGCTTATGACACCGAGGCGGGCGAGCTGACCGTCACCAACAAGCGTTGGTTCACCACTCTCGAGGATGTCTGCCTGTCGGCCGAGACCCTGGTGGACGGCGACGTGGTCAGCCGCAAGACGCTCATGCCCGGTGCGGTTGCCCCCGGCGAGTCCGTCCAGCTTCCGCTGGTGATTCGCGAGGCCGCGGTAGGCGAGACCCTGCTGACCGTGCGCGCTTACACCATGGCCGCTCACGTCTGGTGCGAGCCGATGTTCCAACTGGGCGCAAGCCAGTTTGCCATCGCAAACCATCCGGCACCGGCCATTGCGGCTCCCACTCGTCCTGAGCTTACGGTCGAGGAGACCGAGCAGGAGATTCGCATTCACTTCCTCAACGGCGAGCTGACCTTCAGCAAGGTCAACGGTACCGTGAGCGAGTGGAAGGCATCCGGCCGCGACGTCATGGCCTCTGGTCCCCAGGTTGGTTTTTGGCATCCGCTCGTCGATAACCATGCGCAGGAGTATGACTCACTGTGGAAGGACAACTTCATCGATGTGATGCAGACGTCTACCCGCAAGGTTTCTTGGAAGCAGGATGGCAATGCGGTCGTCGTGACCGTGAGCCAGCGTATCGCTCCTCCCGTCCGCGCGTTCGGCATGCGCGTCGAGCTCGTCTACACCGTGCTTCCGAGCGGTCGTGTCGACCTCAAGGTTTCCGGCGAGCCCTACGGCGATTACTCGGATATTATCCCGCGCATCGGCATCTCCTTCGAAGTCCCCGGTTGCGATCGTGCCGTCGAGTGGTATGGCCACGGCCCGGGCGAGAACTATCCGGACTCGCTGCGCGCCAACCCGGTCGGTCATTACCACACTACGGTCGACGACATGTTCACGCCCTACGTTATGCCTCAGGACTGCGCCAACCGCGAGGGTACCCGCTGGGTTGCTCTGCGCTCTAGCCATGGCGACGGCGTGCTGGTGACCCGTCCGGCTGACGCCGCCTCCAACCCGTTCTCATTCTCGGCATGGCCCTATAGCTGCGAGGCCATCGATAACGCCAAGCACGTCTACGACCTTGTCAAGGGCGATACGGTTACGGTCAACATCAACGACCAGTTGCTCGGCCTTGGCTCGAACTCTTGGGGTTCCGAGGTGCTCGATTCCTATCGCACCCGTTTTGAGAGCTTCAGCTTTGAGGTGTCCCTGCGACCGCTGACGTCTGCCGATCTGGCTCAGGCGCTGGCACCCATTAAGGAGGCATAAGCCATGCATGTCTTTAACTCGCGCGCCGATTTCGACGCTCAGATGAAGTCCGTCAAGAAGTGGATGCGCACCGGCCAGGCGCTCGATGGTGTTGCCGACCTACAGCACGACGTGGCTTACTCCATCGGCGACTCGTTGGTTTACTGGTGGGTCTATGCCCGCGAGGCCGCAACCGCCGACCTGGTCGGTCACCGTCGCTACCATGCCGTGCTCGCTCCGCTCGACGGCGACCTGACCGTCGAGGTTGCCCCCAAGGCAGGCCTCAACTGCACCCGCGCTTACAGCGATATCGATGATCGCGAGCGCTTTGAGGGGGCGGGGGAGACCGTGACGATTCCCGCCGGCGGCGTTGCCGTCGTCGAAATTGACGAGGCCTACCGTGTCGTGGCCGATGCCGCGGATCCCCGCGTCGTGGTACTGCACGTGACGGTTGAAGGTTATTCCTTCCCCAACAAGTAGTATTCGTCCGTTTGGACGTTTGCTTCGCGCCGTTAAGGGGGATGGCTTTGTTGACTCCCTTTTCCCCATTCCCCTTAGCAGGTGCGCCGTCCGTGTTTGCACTTGCAGGTCGGACGGTTTTAGATGACATTTAATAGATGATTGGGAGGGCTTATGAGCTCTGAAAAACGAGGAACGATCGGTTCGTTCGCTCTGCTGGGCATGACGGTCGCCGCCGTGTTCGGTATCAAGAACATCATCAACAACAACGCGGCCATCGGCTTGGCAGCTGCGCCGTCGTTCTTCTTCGCCACGCTTTTGTACTTTGTCCCCTATACCCTGGTTACCGCCGAGTTCGTCGGCCTTAACAAAGACTCCGAGTCGGGCGTGTACGCCTGGGTTAAGACCTCGATGGGCGGCCGCTGGGCATTCCTGACGGCGTTTAGCTACTGGTTCGTCAACCTGTTCTACTTTGCGTCCGTACTGCCCAATGTCATCATCTACGCGAGCTACGTATTCTTTGGCGCCAACGCCGAGCTCTCGCAGCTGTGGATCACCATTATCGAAATCGTCGTCTTTGCTATCGCCACGTGGGTCTCGACCAAGGGCGCTAAGTGGATCGGCTCCATTTCCTCCTTCGGCTCGACCGCGGCTCTCGGCCTGACTGCCGTGTTCATCTTGCTGTCCCTGGCTGCTGCCTTTGGCGGCGTTGAGTTCGCTACGGCTCCTACTCCCGCCAACATGGCTCCCGACATGAGCAACTTCGCCACTATGTGGGGCTTCTTCGGTACGCTTGCCTGGATCATCCAGGGCGTTGGTGGCGCTGAGTCCGTCGGCGTGTTCCTTAACGATCTCAAGGGCGGCGTCAAGGCCTTCGTGCGCACCGTCGTTATCGCCGGCCTGACCATCGGCCTTCTGTATGCAGGCGCTTCGCTGCTGGTTAACCTGTTCATCCCCGAGGGCGGCGTTGCCATCTCCACCGGCATCTTCGACGTGTTCGGCGCTGTCTTTGCCCACTTTGGCATTCCCATGGAAGTGTCTACGCGCGTCATCGGCCTGATCCTACTCGCCGCTACGCTGGGCTCCCTCATGATGTGGACCTCCGCTCCCATCAAGGTGTTTTTCACCGAGATCCCCAAGGGCGTCTTTGGTAGCAAGATCGTCGAGCTCAACGAGCACGGCATTCCTGCCCGCGCTGCCTGGCTGCAGTTCGCCATCGTCGTCCCCATCCTGATCATCCCGGCCCTGGGCTCCGGTAACCTCGACGACCTGCTCATGATCGTCACCAACATGACGGCTGCCACCGCTCTGCTCCCACCGCTGCTGATTTTGCTTGCCTACTTTATGCTGCGCAAGAACTTTGACGCCGCTCCCCGTGGCTTCCGCATGGGTTCGCGCAGCTTTGGCCTGGTCGTTGCCGCATTCCTGCTCGTGGTCTTCTGCTTCGTGCTTATCTGTGGCACCATTCCGCTCGATCAGCCGCTGTGGCTGACGCTGGTCTACAACGTCGGCGGCGTGGTTGTCTTCCTGGGCCTTGCCGTGATGTGGTACAACCGCTACATCAACCGCCTGCGTGAGACCGATCCCGAGGCCGCCGAGAACGAGCTTCGCCCCTCCGTCCTCGACATGATGGAGTAGCGGCTAGGATTAATCTACGGCTGTGGAATAAATCGATTCCCTTTCCTAAGGAGGGGCCTTACGAGGCCCCTCCTTTTGTGCTTTGGGGCATGGTTTTGGACCCCGTGGTCAAAAAATGCCAAATATGAGTACTGTTGCAAAAGAGGTGTCATATTTTTCGGCCTGCTCTGAGCGAAAATGGGCTCAAAATCAATTTATCTAACCCCCTTTAAAGGGCGTTTGACGGCTTTCAACCTCTTCGAATCGCTCAAATTAGGCAATTTGCTCTCGATTTTGCTGCTACTAAATTGGTGACAGTACTCATATTTGCCACTTTTTGCCCACGAGGTGTTCAGAGGAGCTCTCGACAAGCATCTAACGCTACAATAGCTACCACGTGGCTGGGTTTGCCGGCCGAATGTGCGATGTCGCGGGAGGGGACATGGTCGAGTTTACAAAGACGATTAAAGATCCGTTGGGACTGCATGCCCGCCCGGTTGCGCTGCTCTACGACATCATTGCCAAACATCGTAGCGACGTGTCAGTTAGTATCGGCGATCGCCACACGGATGGCCGCGATGTTATAGGGCTCATGGCACTCTGCGGCGAATGTGGCGAAGACGTCGTGTTCCGCGTTTCGGGCGTGGATGAGGCCTCCTGCGTCACATCGATCAGAAATCTCTCGCTTTAAGCATGACAGGGCGTGGTAAAGGATGGTCCTTTGCCGCGCCCTTTTGTTTCGTATAGGAAACTTTTCCGAAATCTGAATGGGGACCCTTTCCAAAAAGTTAACCACGTGTTAGTTTACTAAAGCGAACATAGGCGTGGTTAACTTTTACCGCGTCGATGTTGAGGACGAACTGACGTTAGGAGCCACTCATGTCTTGCGGACCGCAGATGCCGGCAATGCCGCTTTCGATGGTAAAAGCGGGCGAAACCGTGCGCGTGTCTCGTGTAAAGGGCAATGAGGATATGAAGCACCACCTCAAGGACCTCGGCTTTGTCGAGGGCAACGAAATCCACGTGGTGAGCTCGAGTGGCGCCAATATCATCGTCACTGTGCTGGGCGCACGCTTTGGTATCGATTCCAAGGTTGCCATGCACATCATGACCGTCGGTTAGTCGACAGTATTTCTGTACGCACTGAAAGGGGGACAAGTAAATGAAGACGTTGGGTGACGTTAAGGTGGGCGAGAGCTCCACCATCGTCAAGCTTCACGGCGAGGGTGCGCTTCGCCGCCACCTTATGGACCTGGGGCTCATCAAGGGCACTTCGTTCAAGGTCGTGAAGGTTGCACCGCTCGGTGATCCGGTCGAGATCAACGTGCGCGGCTACGAGCTTTCCATCCGCAAGGAGGAGGCCGCCGTCGTCGAGGTCCAGTAAGGACTCGCGGCGCATATTTCTGCAGATAAAGTTAGGTTTTTCTAACTTAATGCAGCATCTTTGAAGCACATTATCCAGCCTGCGCGGAGAAAGCAGCGCAGGCACACAAGGAAGAAGGATTGAATGGCGGATTCTCAGATCCATGTCGCGCTGGCGGGTAACCCCAACTGCGGCAAGACCACGCTTTTCAACCTGATCACCGGCGCCAACGGCTACGTTGGCAACTGGCCCGGCGTCACGGTTGAGAAAAAGGAAGCCAAGCTCCTAAGCGACAAGAACGTTACCATTACGGACCTCCCTGGCATCTACTCGCTTTCCCCCTACAGCCCCGAGGAGCAATGC
This sequence comes from uncultured Collinsella sp., assembly GCA_900544385.1. GTDB lineage: Bacteria > Actinomycetota > Coriobacteriia > Coriobacteriales > Coriobacteriaceae > Collinsella. The sequence goes on along the minus strand of UQVD01000025.1, from coordinate 8,471 downwards.
TCGCGCGATTACCTCATGAGCGGCGAGCCCGACGTTGTCGTCCAAGTCGTCGATGCCACCAACCTCGAGCGCAACCTGTACCTGGCGCTTCAGGTTATCGAGACCGGCCTGCCCGTGGTCGTTGCCCTCAACATGGCCGACTTGGTCGAGAAGAATGGCGACAAGATCGACATTGACAAGCTTTCCAAGAAGCTCGGCTGCCCGGTCATGATGATCTCGGCTCTTAAGAACAAGGGTATCAAGGAGCTGTTCGAGCAGGTTAAGAAGTCCGCCGCTTCCAAGGGCCAGGTGCCGGAGCACAAGTTCGACTCCTCCATCGAGGACGTTCTGGACCACATCGAGAACAACCTTCCGGCGAGCGTTCCCGCCAACAAGCGCCGCTACTACGCTGTCAAGCTGTTTGAGCGCGACGCGGACGCCTGCAAGCTCATCAACCTCACTAAGGAGAAGGCTGCTCGCGTAGAGCAGCTGGTCGCCCAGTGCGAGCAGGATTGCGATGACGACGCCGAGTCCATCATCACCGGTGAGCGCTACGGCGTGATCGCGCACATCATCGACGAGTGCCTCACCAAGGCCCCGGCCAAGATGAGCACCTCCGAGAAGATCGACCGCGTGGTTACCAACCGTATTCTGGGCCTGCCGATCTTTGTCGTCATCATGTTCTGCGTGTACTACATCGCCGTTTCTACCTTGGGCGGCACGGTGACCGACTTCACCAACGACCAGCTCTTCGGCACCGACGGCTGGTATGTGCTCGGTCAGGGCCGCGACGCCTACGACGCGGCCGTCGAGGCTGCGGGCGACAATGCCGACTCGGTCGACCCGGCACAGTACGGCCCCTATGTCCCGGGTATCACCACCATGGTCCACGACGCACTTGTGGCGGGTGGCACCGAGGACGGTGGCCTGGTCGATTCGCTGGTCTGCGACGGTATCGTCGGCGGCCTGGGCGCCATTTTCGGCTTTGTGCCGCAGATGTTCCTGCTGTTCGTTATGCTGTCCTTCCTGGAAGACTGCGGCTATATGGCCCGCGTCGCCTTCATCATGGACCGCGTGTTCCGCCGCTTTGGCCTGTCCGGTAAGTCCTTCATTCCTATGCTCGTGTCTTCGGGCTGCGGCGTCCCCGGCGTCATGGCCACCAAGACCATCGAGAACGAGAAGGACCGCCGCATGACGGTCATGACCACCACGTTCATTCCCTGTGGCGCCAAGCTGCCGATCATCGCCCTGCTCATGGGCTCCATCATCGGCGATTCTTCCACCACCGCCGCGTGGATCAGCCCGCTCTTCTACTTCCTGGGCGTCTTTGCCGTCATCGCCTCGGGCCTCATGCTCAAGAAGACCAAGCTCTTCGCCGGTCGCCCGACGCCGTTCGTTATGGAGCTTCCCGCCTACCACTTCCCGGCGATCCGCTCATGGGCGCTGCACGTGTGGGAGCGCTGCTGGGCCTTTATCAAGAAGGCCGGCACGGTCATCTTCGCGTCCACTGTCGTGGTTTGGTTCCTGTCCAACTTTGGTAGCTACAACGGTTCCTTTGGCTTCCTGCCTGCGATGGACGGCATCCCCGAGGAGTTCATGGACTACTCCGTGCTCGCCATGCTGGGCAACCTGGTCGCTTGGATCTTCGCCCCGCTCGGCTTTAGCACCTGGCAGGCAACCGCACTGACCGTCTCTGGCCTCGTCGCCAAGGAGAACGTCGTCGCCACCGCCGGCTCGCTGCTGTCCGTCGCCGACGCGGGCGAGACCGACCCGAGCCTGTGGACCGCGTTTGCCGGCATGTTCCCCACCATGGGCGCTTGCGTTGCCTTCGGCGCCTTCAACCTGCTGTGCGCTCCGTGCTTTGCCGCCATTGGCACCATCCGCAACCAGATGGACTCTGGCAAGTGGACCGCGATTGCCATCGGCTACGAGTGCGCCTTCGCTTGGGTGATCGGCCTGTTCATCAACCAGTTCTACAACCTGCTTGTCCTTGGGCAGTTTGGTATCTGGACGGTTGTGGCCATTGTGCTGCTGGTTGCGATGCTCTTCCAGATTTTCCGTCCCATGCCCAAGCATGCATGGACCGATGAGGACGAGACCAACACTGCTTCCGCCGCAGTTTCCGCTTAAGTCCGAATAAGGATTAACCCCTTTCCACGAGCCCGGGTGTCCCAGCGACACTCGGGCTTTTTGGTGGGAGAGATGTGGCGTTTCCGCAGATAAAACCGACCAAAACAAACCTGTCCCTTTTTGGTAGGTGGAGAATGGGGTAAAGTAAGTGGTGGTTAACTAGAGGAGGCTTGCTATGGCACCTATCGATATTGTTGTACTGGCTGTTATCGGTATTGCGTTTGTCGCGGTATGCGTGCGCATCTACCGCAAGGGCACCTGCGCCGATTGCGCTCAGGGTGGCGTTTGCACGGGGCATTGCTCCAACAAAAAGACTTGCGCTGCGCTTAAGGGTGTGGACAAAATCGCCGAAGACTTGAGCCGCGGTATTCATTAGCCGACCGGCGTTTGGGCATGTTTGACTACGGATACGGCAGTTGCTGATACGATAGGTACGTCAACAACTGCCGCCGAGCGGCTCAAACGAAAGGAACCCTGTATGGAGTCTTCCGCCTATCCGATGCTCTTTAGCCCGATCAAGGTCGGTACGACCGAGGTCAAGAACCGCGTCTTTATGCCGCCGGTGTCCACCAACCTGGCCGATCATGGCTATGTTACCGACGACTTGGTCGATCATTACCGTGCCCGCGCCAAGGGCGGCGTGGGCCTCATCATCACCGAGGTCGTGACGGTCGAGCCTACCTATACCTATCTGCCGGGTGACATGTGCTGCTACGACGACACGTTTATCCCTGGCTGGGAAAAACTCGCCGCGGCCGTCCACGAGTATGGCTGCAAGATCATGCCGCAGCTCTTCCACCCCGCCTATATGGCCTTTAACATTCCGGGTACGCCGCGCCTGATCGCTCCGTCCTTTGTGGGCCCGTCTTACGCCCGCGAGGCACCGCGTCCCATCACGGTCGATGAGATCCACGAGCTCACGCATCAGTTTGGCGACGCTGCCGTTCGTATGCAGAAGGCTGGCGTCGATGGCGTCGAGGTCCATGCGGCGCACGCCCACGGTATGCTCGGCGGCTTTTTGACCCCGCTCTATAACAAGCGCACCGATGAGTACGGCGGCTCGCTCGATGCCCGCATGCGCTTCTTGCTCGAGGTCATCGCCGAGATTCGCGAGCGCTGCGGCAAGGACTTTATCATCGACGTCCGTATCTCGGGCGACGAGTACACCGATGGCGGCCTGACCCTCAACGACATGATCTATGTCTCGCGTCGCCTGGAGAAGGCCGGCGTCGACATGATTCATGTGTCGGGTGGCACCACCATCAAGCGCGGCTCTGCGATTCCCGCCGCCGGTACCCAGCAGGCCTCGCACGCCGCTTGCTCGCGTGAGATTAAGAAGCACGTGAACATTCCCGTTGCCACGGTCGGCCGCATCAACGAGGCCTGGATCGCCGAGGAGCTGATCGAGGACGGCGCTGCCGACATCTGCATGATGGGCCGCGCCAATCTGTGCGATGCCGAGTTCTGCAACAAGGCCGCTGCCGGCAACGCTGACGACATCCGCCCCTGCATTGGCTGCCTGCGCTGCCTGAACGGCATTATGTTCGGCAAGCGCATCTCCTGCACCGTTAACCCGGACGTGGAGCGCGACGAGGCTGGCTACGAGCCTGCCGCCGAGGCCAAGAACGTGCTCGTTGTGGGCGCTGGTCCTGCGGGCATGGAGGCAGCCTACATTGCCGCCAAGCGCGGCCACAACGTGGTGCTCGTGGATAAGCAGGACGAACCGGGCGGCGAGATGCGCATCGCGGCCGTTCCGCCGGCAAAGCAGGAACTCACCCGCGTGATCAAGTACCAGTATCGCCGTCTTGCTGAGGCGGGCGTGAAGTGCGTCTTTGGTACCGAGCTTTCGGCCGAGGACATTCAGCGTGACTACGCGGGCTACGAGGTCGTCCTGGCTTATGGCGCCGAGCCCATCGCTCCGGCCTTCATGCAGGGCTTTAAGCAGGTTATGACGGCTGACGACCTGCTGGGCGGCAAGGCTTTCCCGGGCAAGAAGATCGTCATCGTGGGCGGCGGCACCGTCGGCTGCGAGACGGCCGATTACCTGGCCCCGCTGGTCAACGACCTGTCGCCGGCCAACCGCGACGTCACCGTCATCGAGATGACCAAGACACTCGCCGCCAACGAGGGCGGCGCCGGTCGTGCGGTGCTCATCACGCGCATGCTCTCCAAGGGCGTCCACGTGCTGACCGAGGCCAAGGTGACCGAGATTACCGAGGACACCATCAGCTACGAAAAGGATGGTGAGATTTACACCATCGCCGATGCCGATACGCTGGTGCTGGCCATGGGTTATCGTCCCAATACCAAGTTGGCCGACGACCTTGCCGCTGCTGGCGTTGCTGTCCACGTGCTGGGCGATGCCCAGAAGTGTGGCAACATCCGCGATGCCATCGGCGATGGCTATAAGGTTGCCTGCGAGCTCTAGTCAACCCCTTTGCACCAATCGATTGCAAAAAGCGGCGGCTGCCCTGTGTGTTGGGCAGCCGCCGCCTGCGTTTTGCCAAAGAAAGATTATTGTCGGGCCCTAAATGCCTTTTGCTTCTGTTCCCTCCGCAATCATGTTGCGGTTATACACCAGGTGCAGATACATTGCGTCGTGCGCGGCGGTGGGATTGCGCGAGGCGATGGCGTCGGCCACATCGCGGTGCGTGCGGATAGTTTCCTCGACGAGTTTTTTGCCGGTCACGTCGATAAAGAGGGGGACGGATGCCTTGAACATGCCCATCAGGCGGGGAACGACGAGGTTGCCGCCATCCCAGGGCGGCTTCATGGAGTAGCGCACGTGCGCATCGAATTTCTCCTCTCATAGATGTGCGGCGAAAAGAGCCCCGAGTTCATACGAGCTCGGGGCTCTTTTCGTCTAGATTGGGGACGCATAGCCGGACGAAAACAATTTGCGTCTGGTAATAAGCGTACGAAAGCGCAATTTACGTCTTAATTTCGGACGCAAATCAAGACGAAAACCGTTTGCGTCTGCTTTAAATCCGTACGAAAACGGTTTTCGTCTTGCAGAGCAGTTGCCGTTTCTACAGTTCAACTTCCAGTTCGGCTTTGTGTTCGTAGAGGTAGTCGCGCATGTAGGGGATGGCAAATGAGACCTTGCCGTACGAAGGAGCCTCGATAATCGATTCTCTTAACAGGCGGCTGCGGACGGAACTCACCTGTTGAGGCGTTTTGTTTAGGGCATCGGCAACCATGCTGGTCGAGCTCGTCTGCCCCAAAGATGCCATGCTCAGCAGATAAGCGATGCACGTGGGCGGAATGCGCTGTAGCGCGGGCTCAATCACCATGGCACAGAAGCGTTCGCGTGCCGTTGCAATGCCGCGCTCGGCTTCTTCTTCTCCAATAATCGGTGTATGTGCGCGTCTTGCCAACTGCCATGCGTAGTATCCAACGAGTTGGATCATGAAAGGATAACCTTGCGTTGCCTCGGCAAGTTGGCCGGCAATACCTGGCTGCAACTCCATGCCAGACGCTTCAATGGTTTCCTCGAGGGAGTACGACACTTCGGTTACTGCCACAGCCTTCAGGTCAAAGGGGAGGGCACGGCGCAAAAACGTAAGTGTCTTTCCGTTGATGATGCTTTCAATCATCGAAGGCAGCCCCGCAAAAACAAAGGCGATATCAAGGTCTTCGCCGATAACCTGCTGAATCGCAATGGAGAGCGTTCGGACCTCATCGAGCTCTGCGTCTTGAACCTCGTCGAGAGTGATGAGCAGGCCATTTCCATTCTTGGATATTGTCTGTCTCATGGCGTCGCGTAGCGATGGGCCGATTCGCTCAATATCTATGCTGCCGATGGATATGCCAGCTACGGTGGGCTCAAATCTGGCGTGTTTGGCCTGGAATTTGGGCTGCAGCTGTTCGAGAATGCGCTGGCAAAGTCCCTCGGTTGCGACCTCTTTTATGACCGTCCAGCCACGGCTTTGCGCCAAACGTGAGCACTCGTCAAGGAGGACCGTCTTGCCCGTTCCACGGACGCCGGCTATGCGCATTAGGCGCCCAGGGGCACCAGGCCCGTTGGTGAGGCCTTCACTGAATTCTTCAAGTACATCTTCGCGGCCGATAATCGTGGGAGGTGTTTTACCTGCTGTGGGCTTAAAAGGGTTTGTTTGCATGTGAGCCACCTTTGCTCAAGATATAGCAAGATATAGCAAAGTATAGCAAGATATAGCAAAGTATAGTGAGATATAGCAACGTAAGCGCTACTCGCGGGTTTTGCGGTGGTGCTATTTTCCAAATGCCGCGCGGATAATGCGTTGGGCGAACAGCTTGTTGACAACTCACGAGGGCTCGGGGTGCCAATTTGGGATGGAGTAGTGCTGTGCCACGAATAGGGCCTATCTACTACGTTTAAGCCGCAGGGGTCAACCATAGTCGCCATTTAGGCAAAATGGCAAGCCGACTACCTGCGGTTTTGTTTTCGCACTTTTCAGCATGGTCTGGGCTCTCCGCGTTAACGTAGTAGATGGGCCCCTTTTGTGGCAAGGGGCCGACCTGCGGGCCAGGGTAGCTAAAAGAGCCCCGTCCCAAAAAGACTGTTGGAAGTTGCGGTGGAATAGTTCCTGTTTTTGCAGCTGAAGGCTTTGAGCAGGAACTATTCCACCGCAACTTATGAGGGGGCGGGGGATGCGATAGTATTGCATGGTGGTATTCGACTAACCGAGGGTTTATCCGAGGGCTTTATGGAACAGCACCAGCATTATCAGAGCCTGCAAGATCAGGCATACAACGCATTGCGCTCTAAGATCATCTATGCCGAGCTCAAGCCCGGCACGCGCCTTTCGGCGATTGGTCTGGAAAAGGAGACGGGAATCGGGCGCACGCCCATTCGCGAATCCTTTGTGCGCCTGCGTGAGCAGGAGCTGGTGGAAACGCGTCCCAAAAGCGGCACCTATGTCTCGAAAATCAGCATGGAGCGCGCCGAGAACGCCTGCTTTTTGCGCGAGAAGCTCGAGAGAAGCGTGCTTATTAAATGCTGTTCGGCCGCCACGCCCGAGCAAAAGCAGCAGCTTGAGCAGATTCTTACCGAGTCCGAGTCGCTCGACCATGGCGAAACGCGCCGCTTCTTTGACCTGGATAACCTGTTCCATGAGACATGTTTTGAGATTGCTGGTCGTCACATGTTGTGGGATTGGATGAAGAGCATCAACACGCATTTTGAGCGATACAACTGGTTGCGTATGGTGTCGCAGGATTTGGATTGGGAGCCGATTCGTCGGCAGCACCGCCGGATTCTCGAGGCCATTAAGAGGAGCGATACCGACACGGCGAGCTATCTGGCCGAGACGCACTTGCACCTGATGCCCGAGGAGCAGGGCCCGGTTATAGCCTTACATCCCGATTATTTTGAGCTGTCCAAAGACTCGGCCATCTAGCCCATCATCGCATCTGCTCGAGACGCAAAAACGATGCTGCTCACCTACAGCGTTTTGCAACCGAGATTTTTAATAATGCCTAAAATGGCTCAGATTGCCGACAATTGGGAAACGGGGTGCGTTATGGCGCAGATGAGAATCAAGGACATTGCCGCCGAGGCGGGCGTGAGTCCGGCCACGGTCTCGCGCTATCTCAACAACCGCCCCGGGCAAATGACCGAGGAAACCCGTGCTCGCATCGCGGCGGTTATCGAGCGCACCGGCTATCGCCCGCGTGCCGCCGCGCGCAATCTGCGCAGCTCGCGTACGAACCTCATTGGCGTGATTCTGGCTGACATCGCCAACCCGTTCTCGAGCGCCATGCTCGAAGGGCTTTCCGCCAGCGCCGCGGCGCGCGGCTGCTCGCTCATGACGGCCATTAGCGGCAACGACCCCGCTAAGGAAGCGGAGTCGCTCACCAGACTTATCGATGCCGGCGTGGACGGCCTGGTCGTCAACACCTGCGGAGGCAACGACAAGGCGATCGCCGCGGCAGCGGGACGTCTGCCCGTCGTGCTGCTCGACCGCGACGTTGCCGACGGCGGTGTTGACCTGGTGACATCTAACAACCGTGAGCTGGTTGCCGGCTTGGTAGACGAGCTCGCCGCTGCGGGCAGCGAGCGTCTGTGCCTGCTCACCGAGGCAAGCGACGACAGTCCCGTGCGTCGAGAGCGCGCCGAGGCCTTTGCCGACGAGCTTTCGCGACGCGGCCTTGCGGGCGAGGTCGTCACCCTGGCCGACGGTGGCGCCGCGGGCGTTGGCCGTTTGGACGAGACCATCCGCGGCTATGCGGGCAAAAAACTCGGCCTCATTGCCGTCAACGGCCTGGTTTTCCTGCGTCTGACCGAGGCGCTGGCGCAGCTTGGTCCCTCGCTGCCGGCGGGGCTCAAGATCGCGACGTTTGACGACTACCCCTGGAACCACTGTCTCTTATACACATCT
>UQVD01000024.1 GCA_900544385.1 uncultured Collinsella sp. | reverse complement strand
TCTACCGTCCCGCCGCTGCCGACCAGCTGGCCACGCTCGGTGGCGAGATCGGCGTGCCGGTCTTCCGCGGTGACGGCGCGCACCCGGTCGATATCGCCAAGGGCGCCATCCAGGAGGCCGTCGACCACCTGCGCGATGTGGTCATCGTCGATACCGCCGGTCGTCTGCAGATTGATGAGCAGATGATGCAGGAGGCCGTGGACATCAAGAAGGCCGTCAAGCCCGATCAGGTGCTGATGGTCGTCGATGCCATGACCGGCCAGGATATCGTCAACGTCGTCTCGACCTTCGCCGAGCGCACCGACTTTGACGGCGTGATCATCTCCAAGCTCGACGGCGACGCCCGTGGCGGCGGCGCGCTTTCCGTGCGCCAGGTGACCGGCAAGCCCATCAAGTTCGTGAGCATGGGCGAGAAGCCCGATTCGCTGGAGCCGTTCTACCCCGACCGCATGGCCAAGCGCATCTTGGGCATGGGTGATGTTGTCGGCATTATCGAGAAGGCCCAGGAGGCCGCCGATGCCGAGCAGCTCGAGGCCGCCGAGCGCATGCTGCGCGAGGGCTTTACCATGAACGACATGCTCGACCAGATGAAGGCCGTCAAGAAGATGGGCGGCATGAAGGGCATTCTGGGCATGCTCCCCGGTGGCCAGCGTGCGCTCAACCAGATGGGTGGCAACCTGGACGAAGGCATCTTCGACAAGAACGAGGCCATCATCATGTCGATGACCAAGGAGGAGCGCCTTCGTCCCTCCATCATCAACGGTCAGCGTCGCGCCCGCATCGCCAAGGGCGCCGGCGTGACCCCCACTGAGGTCAATAGCCTTATGAAGCAGTGGGGCGAGATGAATAAGATGATGGGCCGCATGCGCTCGATGGCCAATCAGGCGCAGGCCGGCGGCAAGAAGGGCAAGAAGGGTAAGAAGGGCAAAAAGATGCGCATGCCCAATATTCCCGGTCTGGATGCCATGGGCCTGGGCGGCATGGGCGGACTTGGGACGGGCGGTCCTAAGTCCGATATGGATCTGCTGCGCCAGATGGAAGCGCAGATGCGCAATAAGAAGTAACGACTGGTAGAGTCGTGTATGGCGAAGGCCGCCTGGATGGTACTCCAGGCGGCCTTCGTCGTTGGTGCGTTATATGTTGTGTGAGCAGACGCGTGATGGGATCGATTGCCTGCTGTTAGTGGCAGCTGCAGCCCTCGTGACCCTCGTTCTCGTGATGGCCGTGGCAACCGCAGGATCCGCCGTGCTCATGGATGTGCTCGTGGTCGTGGCCATGGCAGTCGCAGGTGGCCTCGCCGGTCTGCGCGAGCGTGCCGGCAATGAGCGCCTCGACGCATGCGTCGCAGTTACCCTGGGCGCCTGCATAGACCTTAATGCCGGCCTGGGTAAGCGCGTTGATGGCGCCGCCGCCGATGCCGCCGCAGATGAGCGTGTCCACGCCGCCGTTGGCGAGCAGGCCCGCCAGGGCGCCGTGACCGGTGCCGCCGGTGCCTACGACCTGCTCGTTGAGCACCTTGCCGTCCTGGATGTCGTAGATCTTGAACTGTTCGCTGCGGCCAAAGTGCATAAAGATGTTGCCGTTGTCGTACGTGGTTGCCACCCTCATGGTGTCGACCTCCTTTGCTGGCCATGCGGCCGTTGTCGTGGTGATGGGGGAGTATGCGATATTGCCGCCCTCGATGACAATCGCCCGTCCATTGACCAACGCGTTTGCCACCTTGCGATGCGCGCGGCTGCAGATTGCCGCCACCGTGGTGCGGGCAATGCCCATGTGTTGGGCGACTGCCTCTTGGTTAAGGCCTTCCAAGTCGCACAGGCGCAGCACCTCGAGCTCGTCGACTGTCATATCGATGGCATCGCCGCTCGCCAGGCCATCGGGGGTAAAACCGCGATATTCGGGGATGATCCCGACGTGGCGCAGTTTTTCGCGTCTTCCTGCCATGCGCACTCCTTCTCTGACATATGTCAACAATAGAATAGCGAACGTGCAGATTTGCGCAATGAATTTCTGGCATATGTCAGAAAATGAGGGCTTATGTTTGGGCTGTGGGGCCGCGTGCGCCTGGGCTACAATAAATCTCGCTTATAGGCGACTGACAGGAGGGTCAATGAGCAAAGCTGATCAGCAGTTTGTAACCATGTGCCGCGATATCTTGGATCATGGCACCACCACCGAGGGCCAAAAGGTCCGTCCGGTGTGGGAGGACGGCACCCCTGCCTATACCATTAAAAACTTTGGTGTCACGGCGCGCTATGATCTGCGCGAGGAGTTCCCCGCGCTCACCCTGCGTCGTACGGCGCTTAAGTCTGCCATGGACGAGATTCTGTGGATCTATCAAAAGAAGTCCAATAACGTGCATGATCTCAACAGCCATATCTGGGATGAGTGGGCCGATGAGACCGGTTCCATCGGTAAAGCCTACGGCTATCAGATTGGTCAGAAGAGCCATTACGCCGAGGGCGACTTCGACCAGATGGACCGTGTGCTGTACGACCTTAAGCACACGCCGTATAGTCGCCGCATTATGACCAATACGTACGTGTTTAGCGATCTGTCCGAGATGCACCTTTATCCGTGCGCCTATAGCGTGACCTATAACGTGACGCAGCGTCCTCAGGACGACAAGCCGACGCTCAACATGATTCTCAACCAGCGCAGCCAGGACATTTTGGCCGCGAACAACTGGAACGTGTGCCAGTACGCCATTTTGCTGATGATGGTCGCGCAGTCGGTCGATATGATTCCCGGTGAGCTGCTGCACGTGATCGCCGACGCCCATATCTATGATCGTCATGTCGATATCGTCCGCGAGCTTATCGAGCGTCCGCAGTTTGCGGCACCCAAGGTAACGCTCAACCCCGATGTGCATGACTTCTATGCGTTTACGACCGATGACCTGATCGTCGAGGGCTATGAGCACGGCCCGCAGGTCAAGAACATTCCCATTGCGGTGTAGGTGGTGCTCATGACGTGTAAGCTATCTGCTATCGTCGCCGTGTGTGAGGATTGGGGCATTGGGTGCGAGGGCGACATGGTGGTGTCCAATCGCGCCGACATGCGCCATTTTGTGGCGTGCACCAAAGGTTGCCCGGTTATTATGGGGCGCAAGAACCTGTTGAGTTTTCCCGGTGGGCGTCCGCTCAAGAACCGCCGCAATATCGTACTCACGCGCGACGAGGATTTTGCGCCCGAGGGCGTCGACGTGGTGCATAGCATTGACGAAGCGCTCGCCGCGGTTGCCTATGAGCCTGTTGCATGGGTGATCGGTGGCGGCGATGTGTATCGGCAGTTTTTGCCGTATTGCGTCGAGGCCGAGGTCACGCATAACCACTGCGTGCATGTCGTGGACACGTACTTTCCCGACTTGGACGCCGATCCCGCGTGGGAGATTGCGTGGCGTGGCGGTGTTGCCACGATTGCCTCGGGCGAGGGCGACGAGGGTGTCGATTATGAGTTCGTGACGTATCGTCGCGTTGAGGCGTAAATCGCCTGGCGTGAACGGTATTATCGGGTTGATTGAATGTATGGGGCGGCGCTTAGCGTCGCCTCGTTTGGTATAGATGTGCTGTAAAGAAGGGTGCGGGCAGGCTGCTATGACTGATGCCGTTGAGGTTCTGCGAATTGATTCGCTCGAGGACGAGCGGCTCGATGCCTACGTGCGACTGACCGAGCGTGAGCTGCGCTGCGTGCTAGAGCCGCAAAAGGGCATCTTTATCGCCGAGAGTGCCAAGGTTATTGAGCGCGCGGTGCGTGCCGGATACGAGCCGGTGAGCTTTCTTTTGGGCGAACGCTGGCTCGACCAGATGATGCCGCTGTTTGAGCGCCTGGTTGTGCGCGAGGGTGCAGGTCCGGTTCCTGTGTTCGTGGCTTCCATGGAACTCATGGAGCAGCTGACGGGCTTTAACGTGACGCGCGGTGCGCTCGCGGCGTTTCGTCGCCCGCGGCAGATTCCGGTTGATGAGTTCTTGGGTGGCGTCGTCGAGGCGGCGGGGGAGCGCCCGGTGCGCGTGTGCGTGCTCGAGGGTATTGTCGACCACACGAACGTGGGTGCGATTTTCCGCTCGGCCGCCGCGCTCAATGTCGACGGTATTTTGGTCAGTCCGACGTGCTGCGACCCGCTGTACCGTCGCTCGGCCCGCGTGAGCATGGGCACGGTGTTTCAGGTGCCGTGGACGCGTATTGGCAGCGAGGCTCGTGTGTGGCCGCACGATGGCCTGGCGGCACTGCACGAAGCCGGTTTTTCGTGCGCTGCGATGGCGCTGACGGACGACTCCGTTTCGCTGGACGATCCTGCGCTGCAGGAGGTTGATCGCCTGGCGATCTTTATGGGCACCGAGGGTGCCGGCCTGGGCGCCAAGACTATCGCGGGCTGCGACCGAGCCGTGCGCATTCCGATGGCGCACGGGGTCGATTCGCTCAACGTGGCCGCGGCGAGTGCCGTCGCCTTTTGGCAGCTGTGCCCGCACGTGAGCAACGAGTATCACTACCAGCCGGGGCTGTATCACTAGGCAGATAGTTTGCACCGGGCTCTGACTCGGGGTGTTTCGGTCGACGTCGGTCGGTGCTAAGCTGCTATTAGCTTAGGTCTTTAATTACTGTTTTGTCGGTTGACGTACGCTTTTGGGGAGGGCGTGTGGCTAAGAAATCTACGGCTATCGATGTAACGCAGGGTGTTATTTGGCAGCAGCTGCTTTCGCTGTGCGTTCCCATCTTTTTTAGTTCGTTTTTTCAGCAGGCCTACACGCTTATCGGTACCTATATCGTCGGTCAGTTTGGCGGCAAGCTCGCGCTAGGTGGCATTCAAGCTACGATGGTGCTCACCGAGCTCTGCATTGGCTTTTGCGTTGGCGCCGGCGCCGGCTGCGCGGTCATTACCGGTCAGTATTTTGGTCAGCACGATGATGAGCGACTGAGTCGTTCGGTCCATACAGCCATGACGCTCGCGCTGGTGGGCGGTATCGCTTTCTCGATTCTTGGCATAGTGTTCGTTGAGCCCATGCTGGTGCTTATGAACACGCCGCATGAACTATTGGCCGAGGGCGTGGCCTATGCTCGCTGTTATTTTGCCGCGATGGTTGCGGCACTGCTGCTTAATATGGGAACCGCACTGCTGCGTGCCGTGGGCGACACGCGCGGCCCCGCCGTGATCATTGCCTCTGGCTGCCTGGTTAACGTGGTGCTGGATATCATTTTTGTCGCTGTGTTGCATATGGAGGCGCTGGGCTGCGGCATCGCGGTGGCGCTGACCATTTGCTCCAATGCAACGATGATCGTGTTGCGCATGATGCGCGCTCCGGGTGCATGGCGTCTTTCGCTGTCTAAGCTCGGTATCGATCGCGGTATTTGCAAGAGTATGATCTCGTGTGGTCTGCCACTCGGTTTTCAATCGGCTGCCTATTCGATCTCGAACGTGCTGATCCAGGTGTCGGTTAATTCGTTTGGCGCCGATGTCACGACTGCTTGGGGTCTATCTGGGCGCCTGGATGGCATTATCTGGATGGTGACCGAGGCGCTCGGCGTATCGATCACTACGTTCTCGGCGCAGAACTTTGGCGCGCGCAACTACGAGCGCATGCGCAAGGGCTACCATACGTCGCTCGTGCTGTCGTTTATGCTCATTGGTGGCCTGTCTGCCGTGCTGCTGGTGTTCTCGGGCCCGCTGTCGCGTTTGTTTGTCGACGATGCTTCGATTTCGGCGTACACCACGACTATCCTCCATTTCATTGCGCCGTTCTATGCGATTTTCTCGATTATCGAGAACGCCTCGGGTTCCATCCGCGGCGCCGGCGTGAGTTTGCAGCCTATGATGCTCACCATCTTTGGCACCGTTGTCTTGAGGGTGATCTGGGTGTTTGCGATCATGCCCTTCGATCCGTCGCTCGAGCATCTACTGCTGGTTTACCCCGTAACCTGGCTCATCACCGCAACCATGTTCACCATCTACCACCACAGCGGCAACTGGCTAGGTCGCGCCACCGCCTAGCTCATCCGTCAGATACCCCTGATAAGTTGCGGTGAAATAGTTCCTGAAAAGCCCTTGCGGACCGTCAAACAAGTACTATTCCACCGCAACTTCCTTATGAGCTGTAGGTGTTGGCGGAAAACGAATCAATTAGTATTCGATGCCTTGGCGGGCTAGGAGGCCTTCGTCGAAGTAGTGTTTGATGGGACGTATTTCGGTGACTAAGTCCGCGAGGTCGGCCAACGGCAGCAGCCCGCGGCCGGTGAGCACGAGTTCCGTGGTGGCGGGCTTTATCGCGATCAGCGCTTCGACATCCTCGCGTGTCACGAAGCCGCGGCGCATGGCCTCGCCGAGTTCGTCCAAAATCAGAACGTCGACCTGTGATATCTGCTCGCATGCGAGCTCCATGATCTGTGCGGCGCAAGCCTCGGGCGTGTCGCGGTCAGCTTGTACGATGCGCAGCCCCAGGCGCGGCGCGGCATCGTGTTCGGCGCAGTGCAGTTTCTTGGCAAACTGCAGCCTAAGAACGTCGAGCCCGTAGCCCGTCGCGCGCAGCGCGAGCCCCAGCGCAGCCGTCGTCTTGCCCTTGCCGTCGCCTGTATAGATTTGAACCTTGCCGACTTACAGTGATGCCATCTCTGTCCTTTCGTGCCCGGCGTCGGTTTATCGCCGTCCGGGTTGGGTATTCTAGAAAGCATTATCAACCCCAGTAGATGGAGTTCAAGCAGATGGAGATGGATGACAACAAACGTAGACGGAATATGATTCTCTACGTGCTCATCGCCTTCGTCGTCTACCTCGTGCTCTCGACCGTTCTGTTCCCCAACATCGGTCACACGCAGCAGATTACGAAGACCGATTACTCGACGTTTGTCAAAGCGCTCGATAAGAAGAGCGTCGACAAGGTCGAGTACAACACGGACGATTACTCGATTTATTACACCAAGAAGGGCGAGGACGAGAACATCGCCTACAAGACGACCGGTGTGCCGAATGACGCGGGCTTTACCGATCGCGTGCTTGAGTCTGGCGCTTCGCTGGAGTCGGTCGTTCCCGATAAAAACTCGGGTTTGACGACCTACTACCTGCTCACACTCATTCTTCCCATGGCGATTTTCTTCCTCATCGGTTGGTGGCTCAACCGCCGCATGAAGAAGGCTATGGGCGATGACGGCCCGTCGATGAACTTTGGCGGCGGCGGTTTTGGCGGCGGCGGACTGGGTAAGTCCGGCGCGCGCGTGATCGCCTCCAAGGACGTGGGCGTGACCTTTAAGGACGTCGCCGGTCAGGAAGAGGCCAAGGAGTCTCTCAAGGAGGTCGTCGACTTTCTGGAGAAGCCGCAGCGCTACGAGGAGATCGGCGCCAAGCTGCCGCGTGGTGCTCTCCTTGTTGGCCCTCCGGGTACCGGTAAGACCCTGCTTGCCAAGGCTGTTGCCGGCGAGGCCGGTGTTCCGTTCTTTAGCATTTCGGGCTCTGAGTTCGTTGAGATGTTTGTCGGTCGCGGCGCTGCTAAGGTTCGTGACCTGTTTAAGCAGGCCAAGGAAAAGGCACCGTGTATCGTCTTTATCGATGAGATCGATACCATCGGTAAGAAGCGCGATGGCGGCGGCTTTAGCGGCAACGACGAGCGCGAGCAGACGCTCAATCAGTTGCTGACCGAGATGGATGGCTTCGATAACCATAAGGGTATCGTTGTCCTTGCCGCAACCAACCGCCCCGACAGTCTCGATCCCGCTCTACTGCGCCCCGGTCGTTTTGACCGCCGCATCCCCGTCGAGCTGCCCGATCTGACCGGCCGCAAGAACATCCTCGAGCTGCATGCCAAGAGCGTGAAGACCGAGCCGCCGATCGACCTGACCGCGATTGCCCGCGCCACGCCCGGTGCCTCGGGCGCCGACCTGGCCAATATCATCAACGAGGGCGCCCTGCGCGCCGTTCGCGAGGGTCGCAAGCGTGCAACCCAGGACGACTTCGAGGAGTCGGTGGAGGTCGTCATTGCCGGCCAACAGCGTAAGTCCACGGTGCTGTCCGACCACGAGAAGCAGGTCGTTTCTTATCACGAGATCGGCCATGCCATCGTTGCCGCTCGCCAGAAGGGCTCTGCGCCGGTCACGAAGATCACCATCGTGCCGCGCACGAGCGGTGCTCTTGGTTATACCATGCAGGTCGAGGAGGACGAGCGCTTCCTGACGACGCGCCAGGAGGTCTTGGACAAGCTCGCTGTCTATTGCGGTGGCCGCGCAGCCGAGGAGCTCATCTTTGGAGAGATGACGACCGGCGCCGCCAACGACATCGAGCAGGCCACCAAGCTCGCCCGTAATATGGTGACGCGCTTTGGTATGTCCGACGAGTTTGGCATGATGGCGCTCGGTACCGTGCAGAACGCGTATCTCAATCAGGACACGTCGCTCACCTGCGCCCCCGGTACGGCCGAGCGCGTGGACGCGATTGTCGCCAAGCTGATCGAGGATGCGCACGACCGCGCTTTGCAGATTCTGAAGGAGAACAAGTTTAAGCTCCACGAGCTGGCTCGTTATCTGTATAAGAAGGAGACCATCACGGGCGAGGAGTTCATGAACCTCCTCACGCGCGAGAATCCGCTGATGCCCAAGCAGCAGTAAAGCCGCGGCCGAGCCAGTAAACGCCGACGCCCCATTTGAGCAGCTTTCTCAAATGGGGCGTTTTGCTTGAGAGGGATGGAAATGAAGATCGTGGTGAGCGCCTGCTTGATGGGCGAGAGCTGCAAGTATAACGGGCTCGACAACTACCATCGCGAGTTGGTCGAGGCCTGCGAGCGTACAGGGACCGAGGTCCTCTTGGTGTGCCCTGAGGTCTTTGGGGGCCTGCCCACGCCGCGCAAGCCGTCCGAGATTGTGAGCGGAGAGGTTCGTACCTGCGAGGGCATATCGGTCGATCGCGAATTTCGCCTGGGTGCCCAACGAGCGCTCGATATGTGCGAGCAGGCGGGCGGGCCGGAAGAGATCGCCGCGTGCATCCTGCAGGACCGTAGTCCCTCGTGCGGCGCGGGTCGCATCTACGACGGAACATTCAGCGGCACCCTTACGGCGGGCAACGGCGTCTTCGTTGATTTACTGCTCCGCCACGGTTATCGCGTGATCCCGGCTAGCGAGTTCGACCCCAGCATGCTGGAGCAATAAAAAACCACCACAAAGGTGCTGCTCCCTTGTGGTGGTTTTGGCCTGGGTCTAGAGCGTGTGGCCGTAGGCGTTGGCGGCCTTGATGGCGGCGGCGAATTTTTCGTCGGTGAAGGGCTCCGGGTTGCCTTGCTTCCACTCGTTGGTGGCGTGCGCGTGCTCGCACAGGGCAGGGATATCGGTCTCGGAAAGCCCGACCTGCTCAAGCGTTACGGGCAGCCCCATCTGCTTGTTGAAGTCAGCATAGCGCTTAAGGTTCTCGGTGTCGCCCGTGTAGGCGAACAACACCAGCACGCCCAGGCTTACGACTTCGCCGTGCAGGTAGGTGCCCTCACGCGGAATGCTGCAGGCGGCGTTGTAGAACGCGTGCGCCACGCTCGAGTTGTAGTAGTAATCGTTCTGGTTGGTCAGGTTCGAGACATAGCCCGTGTTGACCACGATGTCGAGCGCGATCTGCTTGACGGCCTCGCTCGACAGATTCTGACGAACGTCCTCAAGACCCTGAACACCGTAGGTAAACAGCGGCTCGGAACAGGTGTGGGCAAGAGCCAGGCCAAGGCCGGCGGTGTGCTCCAGGTCGCCGGCGCTCGTGGCGTACTCGACTTCGGGCTGCTTGGACAGGGCGTCGCCCACGCCGGCCCAGAAGTACTCCGCCGGAGCCTCGGCGATGATCTTGGGATTGATGAAGATGTGCGCCGGTCGGTTGGGGTACGAATAGCCCTCGAGCGATCCATCGTCGTTGTAGACGACGGCAATGGCGGTCGCGGCGGAACAGTTAGAGCAAATCGTCGGCACCGTAAAGACAATCTTCTTGAGCTCGATTGCCGCTGTCTTGACGGTGTCGAGTGCCTTGCCGCCGCCACAGGCGATAAGCACGTCTGCCTGCTGGCAAGCGGGGGAGTTCACGACCTTGGCGATATTGGCGCGCGTACTGTTGGTGCCGTAGACGCGCGTCTCCAGAATCTCGACGTCGGTACCTTCAAGCGCCGCCTCGATGCCCGGCAGCGCCGCAGCTAGGGCTCGCTTGCCACCAATGATGGCGACTTTCTTCGCGCCGTACTCCGCCAGTGCGGCGGGCAGCTCGGTAAAGCAATCCTCGCCGACGGTGTAGTCGCTCATTCCGATTGTGCGCATGGCAGCCTTCTTTCGTTAGTTAAAGTGCTTTCAGGTATTTTGCTCCTAGAGAAGGCTAACGACCACGAGAAATTTCTTACGTATGAAACCAGTGTTGAGGGTTTTTCGCCGGCGCGGAACGTGCTAGCATACTCCGCATAAGCGTTGATGGGGACGAGTAGTCGGCCGTCCGCATGCCACAGAGAGCGGGGAGCGCTGAGAACCCGTGCATGCGACCGATGAAAATCACCCCGGAGCTGCGGTCCCAACGGACGTGCCGCGCAGGCACGTCTTAGTAGATATCGCCGAGATGGTCGTCGATACAGGCCAGCCGAGTAACGGATGCGAGCGCGCGAATACGCGGGCGAGGGCATCTAAGCTGGGTGGTTAAACGAAGAGCTTTTACGGGCGTATAGCCCGTTTTGTGGCGCTTCGTCCCAGCTTGTAGGGACGGGCGCTTTTTTGGTGCCCAACGGGCGTGCGCGCCCACGACATGAAAGGGGTACCGTGGCAAACGAGTACAAGCAGACGATGAATCTGCCCAAGACCGGTTTTCCCATGCGTGCCGGTCTTTCCAAGTCCGAGCCCAAGCGACTCAAGGACTGGCAGGACAACAAGGTCTACGAGCAGGTTCTGAAGAAGAACGAGGGTCACAAGAAGTTCGTGCTGCACGACGGCCCTCCGTACGCCAACGGCCCGATTCACATCGGCCACGCCATGAACAAGATCTCCAAGGACATGATCAACCGTTACTGGATGATGCAGGGCTATGAGGTTCCCTATGTCCCCGGTTGGGACTGCCATGGCCAGCCGATCGAGCATAAGGTCGAGGAGAAGCTCGGCACCGAGAAGTTCAACCAGACCTCCACGGCTAAGATCCGCGAGCTTTGCAACAAGTTCGCCGTCGAGAACATCGAGCTGCAGAAGGCCGGCTTCCGTCGCCTGGGCGTGCTCGGCGACTGGGATAACCCCTACCTGACGCTCTATCACCAGCATGACGCTGCCGACATCGAGGTCTTCAAGGCCATGTTCGATAAGGGTATGATCTATCGCGGTCACAAGCCCGTCCATTGGTGCAAGCACTGCCACACCGCACTCGCTGAGGCCGAGATTGAGTACTCCGACGAGACGAGCCCGTCCATCTTCGTGCGCTTTGAGATGACCTCCAAGCCCGCAGGCCTCGAGAACTTCGACGGCCCGGTCGACTTTATCATCTGGACGACCACGCCGTGGACCATCCCCTCCGACCAGGCAGTTTCTCTCAAGCCCGGCGCCGCCTATGTCGCCGTTGAGCACGAGGGTCGTGCCGAGGTCATGCTCGAGGACCTGGCTCCCAAGTGCTGCGAGGAGTTTGGTTGGGAGTACACCCCGGTTATGGTCGACGGTAAGCCCTATGTGGTTCCCGCCGAGACCTTCCACCACATCCACTACAAGCAGCCGATCTTTGATGGTGTTGAGGGCGTGGCGCTGCTGGCCGATTACGTCGGTGTCGATGACGGTACCGGTATCGTCCACAACTCGCCCGGCCACGGCGTCGACGACTACTTTGCCTGCCTCAAGGAGGGCATTACCGACATCTGCATGCCGGTCGATGACGACGGCAAGTTCTACACCGGCGAGGAGTTTGGCACCGGTGGCCCCTTCAGCGGTATGGATACCGATGAGGCCAACCCGCACATCATCGAGTTCCTGCGCGAGCGCGGCACCCTGGTCCTCGAGAAGAAGATCACGCACAGCTATCCGCACTGCTGGCGCTGCAAGCACCCGGTGCTCTTCCGTGCTACCGACCAGTGGTTTGTCTCTATGGACAAGACCGGTTTGCGTGAGCAGGCTGGCAAGGAGGTTCGCGAGAACGTCAAGTGGTATCCGGCTCACGCCGCCAACCGCATTGGCGCCATGGTCGAGCAGCGTCCCGACTGGTGCATCAGCCGTCAGCGCAACTGGGGCGTGCCTATCCCCAGCTACACCTGCGCCGACTGCGGCGAGAAGGTCATGAACGACGCCACGCTCGACGCCGTCATCAAGCTCTTCCACGAGAAGGGCTCCGACGCCTGGTTCACCGACGCTCCCGAGAGCTACCTGGGTGAGGCCTGCGTCTGCCCCAAGTGTGGCGGCCATCACCTCAAGGCCGATAAGGACATCCTCGACGTGTGGTGGGATTCCGGCGTGTCCTGGAAGGCCGTCTGCGAGTATCGCCCCGAGCTTGAGTACCCGGCTGACGTGTATCTCGAGGGCTCCGACCAGCATCGCGGTTGGTTCCAGAGCTCGCTGCTCACTTCGGTGGGCGCCAACGGCCATGCTCCCTACAAGGCGGTCGTCTCGCAGGGCTTCACGCTCGACGGCCAGGGCCGCAAGATGTCCAAGTCGCTCGGCAACGTCATCGACCCCAATAAGGTCTGTGACGAGATGGGCGCCGACATCATCCGCCTGTGGGTTGCTTCCGTTGACACCAGCTCCGACGTGTCCATCGACCACGAGATTCTTGCCCGTACGTCCGATGCCT
Organism: uncultured Collinsella sp.; assembly: GCA_900544385.1. Classification (GTDB taxonomy): domain Bacteria; phylum Actinomycetota; class Coriobacteriia; order Coriobacteriales; family Coriobacteriaceae; genus Collinsella. Next base: position 9,436 of record UQVD01000024.1, on the reverse strand, counting down.
ACCGTCGTTTCCGCAACACGCTGCGCTTCCTGCTTTCCGAGCTCGAGGGCCAGTTTGAGCCTGAGACCGACGGTGTCGCCTTTGCCGACCTGCTGCCGCTCGACAAGCTCATGGTTGCCCGTCTGACCCAGGTTCAGGCCGAGGTCGACGACGCTTACTCTTGCTACGAGTTCCCGCGCGCTTACCGTGCGCTTTATGACTTCGTGGTTACCGAGCTTTCCAACGTGTATCTCGACGCCCTGAAGGACCGCCTGTACTGCGACAAGCCCGGCTCGCTCGAGCGCCGCAGCGCCCAGACCGTGCTTGCCGAGCTCTTCTCGATGCTCATGCGCGACCTGCAGCCGATCCTGTCCTACACGGTCGACGAGGCCATGGCCTATGCGCCCGCCGGCTGCGTCGATCACCAGAAGTACGCCGCGCTGCTCGATTGGTACAAGTCGCCCATCACAATCGACGAGGCCAATGAGTTCGAGGGCGTGCTCGAGGCTTCGCTCGAGCTTCGTAGCGCCGTGACCAAGGCCCTCGAGGATGCCCGCTCCGCCGGCACCTTCACCAAGAGCCAGCAGGTCCGCGTTAAGGCGGTCGTTCCTGCCGAGATGTACGCGCTGCTGACCGGCGACAAGGCCGTCGACCTGGCCGAGTTCTACATCGTCTCCGATGTTGAGCTGAACCAGGGCGAGGAGCTTTCCGTCGCTATCGAGGCTGCCGAGGGCGAGTGCTGCGATCGTTGCTGGAACTACCGCACCACCGTCGGCGAGTACAACGGCCACGCGCATATCTGCAAGAGGTGTGCGGAAGCCCTTTAAGGCACGGTAACTCGGCATTTTAGTTATAGAGAGTATTTGGGCGCCCTCGGCCTATTTGCTCCGCTGAATAAAAGCGGCATTCTGTTTTTCGGAATGCCGCTTTCTTTTTATGCTGGTTATTTATCTGGCGTTAGCGAATATGTCGTGCGCTCTGCGTGTGGCAATATAAGATGGTTACTTGCGTTAAACGGATTTCGAGTTCTTGAGGGTAGGGGATTTCTTTGGGTCGTGGTGCGGATATGACGCCTCCTTTGCGTTGGCGGTTAGGTGTTGCTGGTGGGGTAGCGCTCGTTGTGTTGCTTGTTGACCAGCTGACCAAGCTTGCGGTTCGTGCCGTGGGCGATGCTCTGCATATGACCGTTATTCCCGGCGTGATCGATTTTCTGTTTGTCCGCAATATCGGAGCCGCCTTTAGCATGGGCGAGGGGCATGGTGTTGCGTTTGCCGCGCTGGCGTTGGCGGTCATTATCGCTATTGCCTTGTACTTGCTCCGTGCGCCTCAGCTCGCTCGTCTTGAGGTTGTGGGCATGGCTATGGTTGCGGGCGGCGCCATCGGTAACGCGATCGATCGCCTTATCTTTGGCTTCGTGACCGATTTCATCGCCACCACCTTCATCGACTTTCCCGTCTTTAACGTGGCCGATATTGGCATTACGGTCGGCGTCGTGCTGGCGCTCATCGGTTACATGTTCTTGAGTCCCGCGGCCCGTGAGGTCGATGCGACCGCCGAGCTCAACGCCCGTGACGAGGCCCGCGCTAAGCGCAAGGCCCAGCAGCGTGGGGAGCGCGCCCGCAAAATTCGTGAAAGGAATGAGCGCTAATGGCCGACATCCATATTCTTGTTGCCGACGATTCCGCTGGTCAGCGTCTCGACGCCTATCTGGGCGCCAACGATAGCTGTCCCACGCGCTCTGCCTGCGCGCATCTGATCGAGGGAAGCGCCGTTGCCGTCAACGGCGATACCTGCCTATCAAAAAAATATACTGTGCGCTCCGGCGACCGTATCTCGGTCGACTTGCCCGAGCCGCACGATCCGACCGACGTGATTCCCGAGGCCATTCCCCTCGATATCCGCTATGAGGACGACTACCTCATCGTGCTCTCCAAGCAGCGCGGCCTGGTGTGCCATCCTGCCCACGGCCACGAGAGCGGCACGCTTGCGAACGCCCTGGTCTACCACTGCGGTATCGATCATCTGGGTACCGTGCAGGGTGAGGACCGCCCCGGTATCGTGCATCGCCTGGATCGCGATACCTCGGGCCTTATGCTCGCGGCAAAAGACGACGACACCCAGCGCGCACTCCAAAATCTCATCCGCACGCGCACGCTCGACCGTCGCTATATCACGCTCGTTCACGGGCACATCGCCATGGACGAGGGCACTATCAACACTGGTATTGCCCGATCGACGCGCGACCGCGTGAAGATGGCGGTTTCCGATGACCCCTTTGCGCGCCAGGCCATCACGACTTTTAAGGTGCTCGAGCGCTTTGATTCCACGCGTTTTGACGACGGCTATACGCTCGTCGAGTGCCACTTGTTTACGGGCCGCACGCATCAGATTCGCGTGCACATGCGCCATATCAACCACGCCTGCGTGGGCGATCCGCTCTACGGCAAGTGCGACGCGCGCGCCGATCAGGGTCTGACCAGGCAGTTCCTCCATTCCTGGCGTGTGGCGTTCGACCATCCCGTGACGGGAGAGCGCATTGAGTGCCGTGATGAGCTGCCGTGGGACCTTGCCGCGGTTCTGGATGACCTGGCCCCGCGTTCGCTCGGCCGCACTGCCGCCGGTGACGAAATCGTCCCGCAGCTCGGTCTGCTCGAAGCCTAGCCAGTATTAGGTGGTTTCTTGAACTCGGTAAGCCTGCGGTAAGATATACGATTGTTTACGTAACGCGTTGCTGGGAGCCTGCATGCTCGCCTTTTTACAAACCAACACACCCATCGTGATCTTCAACCAGATTGTCGTCACGCTGCTCACGGTCTGCTTTCTGTACCAGGTGGTCTTCTTTGTCATCGGCGCTCTTCGTGGCGAGGTCGCGCCTCCCAAGGCCAAAAAACTCCACCGCTATGCCTTCTTTATCGCGGCGCATAACGAGGAGGCTGTGATCGCCAACCTCGTTCGCTCCATCAAGGACCAGGATTATCCGTCCGAGCTTATCGAGGTCTTTGTGGTCGCCGACTCCTGCACCGACAACACGGCGCAGCTCGCGCGCGAGGCGGGCGCTGTCGTTTATGAGCGCAATGACCTTGCCCGCAAGGGCAAGAGCTGGGTCATGGACTTTGGCTTCGACCGCATCCTTAACGAGTATCCCGATACGTTTGAAGGCTATTTTATCTTCGATGCCGATAACGTCATTTCCCGTGATTACGTGTCCAAGATGAACGATGCCTTTGACCAGGGCTTCCATGTGGTCACGAGCTATCGCAATTCCAAGAATTTCGGGAGTTCCTGGATCTCGGCGGCTAACGCCACGTGGTATCTGCGCGAGGCGCGCTTCCTCAACAACGCGCGCAACATCTGCAAGACGTCTTGCGCTGTATCGGGTTCGGGCTATCTCATTTCTGCCAGTGTTATAGAGGGCATGCACGGCTGGCAGTTCCACACGCTGACTGAGGACATTCAGTTCACCACGTTCTGCGCTATCCACGGCATTCGCATTGGCTATGCGCCGGCGGAGTTCTTTGACGAACAGCCCGTGACGTTTAAGGCGTCCTGGAAACAGCGCATGCGTTGGACTAAGGGCTTCTACCAGGTGTTCTTTACGTATGGTAAGCATCTTGTCAAATCGACCTTCCGCTATCATCGCTTTGCCGCCTACGACATGTTTATGACGATCGCCCCGGGTATGCTGCTATCGCTGATCTCGATGCTCGCCAATGCCACGTTTCTCGTCGTGGGCGGTCTTTCGCACGGCTTCCTGGCTACCGAAGTCGAGATGCAGGCGTGCGCCGCTTCGCTCATTATGACCTTCGCCATGATGTATCAGACCTTCTTTATCCTGGCGCTGCTTACGACCATCTTTGAGTACAAGCACATTCACTGTGCGCAAAAGTGGCGTCTGGTGACCAACCTGTTTACCTTCCCGATCTTTATGTTCAGCTATATCCCCATCACGGTGGCTGCTCTGTTCCTGAAGGTCGACTGGGTGCCGACGCAGCACGCCGTAAGCGTTACCCTCGACGAGGTCATGCAAGGCGCCAAATAACTACGATCTAAACCACCACAAAGGGACAGTACCTTTGTGGTGGTTTTTGCGTTTGAGCTGCTGCCCAAGGAGGTGTTCGATAATCTATATCCCGTTTTGGATTTGCATCTTTGTTGGCGCGGCGATTGATGCCCGTGAGCGGCGGTTTCCCAATGAACTTGCCGGCGTGTGTGCCGTGGCGGCGTTAGCAGGCGTTTGGCTCGACAGGGGCGTTAACACTGCACTTGATCATGCCGGTCTTGCGGTCATCGTCTACCTTGCCCTTGTGCTTACTGAGTCGCTCTGGCGGCGCCTTCGTCAAGCCCCGGGGATTGGCATGGGGGACGCCAAAGCACTCTTCGCGCTTTGCACGCTCGACCCTATGGGTGGCATCGTGGCATTTGCCGTCGCACTCCTGGCCCTGGCCCTCTCCTGCCTCTTCACAAAATCGCGCTCCCTGCCATTGCTCCCGTTTTTAGTGCCGATTTTTGCCATAATCGAGGTCGTGGGCTGCACTCTGTAACCGATTGCGCATCGTTCTTAAGGAGCATGCCATGGCAACTAATCAAGAAACGGCCGCCATCAAGGCGCGTATGGACCGTATTCCTTCGGCGTTGTCGCCCGAGCTCGTCGAGCGCATTGCCGCCAATCGTGCTTCGGGCACTGTCAATCCGTATCGTTGCAACGACGACCAGGTCATTCGTCGTGTCGATCGCGATGCGGACAAAGGCACGCTTATGCGTCCGGCGTTTATGCGCGATACCGAAAAAATCCTCCATCTACCGGCGTACACCCGTTATGCAGGCAAAACGCAGGTTTTTAGCTTTCGAAGCAACGACGACTTGTCGCGTCGTGGTCTACACGTGCAGCTCGTCTCGCGCATTGCGCGCGATATCGGTCGCGCCCTCGGGCTCAACTGCGATCTGATTGAAGCGATCGGTCTGGGTCACGACTTGGGGCACACGCCTTTCGGCCATGCCGGCGAGCGATTCCTCAACGATATCTATCACGAGCGCACGGGTCGTTATTTTTTCCATAACGTGCAGTCGGTCCGCGTGCTCGATGCGCTGTACGGTCGCAACGTGTCGCTTCAGACGCTCGATGGCGTGCTCTGCCACAACGGCGAGTACGAGCAGCGTGTGTTCGAGCTCTCGGACATGGGTTCCTTTGACCAGTTCGATCGAACCGTCGAGGATTGCATTGCCACAGGCTATAGCGCAATTGAGCACTTGCGCCCCATGACGCTTGAGGGCTGTGTCGTTCGCATCTCGGATATTCTTGCCTATGCGGGGCGTGATCGCCAAGACGCCATTGCGGCGGGCCTGCTGTCACCCGACGCTTTTGACGATGGGCTTGGCGGAGCATACAACAGCTGGATTCTCACGCATGCCTCTATCGATATCGTCGAGCACAGCTATGGCAAGCCGCGCATCGAGATGAGCGAGGACCTGTTCGAGGAAATCCGCCGCGCTAAGCGCGAGAACTACGAGAAGATCTATAGCAAGGGCGGCATCGAGGGCGACTCCGAAACGGAGCTGCGCGAGGCATTCGAAAAGCTCTATGACCGTTGCCTGCAGGATATAAACGAAGGCGACGAGTCTTCGTATATCTTTAAGCATCACATTTCGCGCATTGAGCGGCAGCTTTCCTACTACAATCGCACCTATGCATGGCAGGATGATAAAGATCAGACCGTAGTGGATTACATTTCGAGCATGACGGACGGCTATTTCTGTGAGCTGACGAGCAAGCTGTTCCCGGGGCTGAAGTTTCCGCATCGTACCTATATTAACGAACGGTAGTTCGTATATTTTCGGTATACTGTTGAGGAACAACGATTTTGATGGATGCACGGGATGGCTATGGACGACCTTTTTTCTGCCTCGACGCGCGAGCGTTCCTTTAAAAATGCGCCGCTTGCGGTGCGCATGCGCCCCAATTCGCTCGACGAGTATGTGGGCCAGCAAAAGGCCGTCGGTAAGGGCTCATGGTTGCGTGCCGCGATCGAGCACGACGTGCTTTCGAGCGTGATTCTGTACGGGCCGGCCGGTACGGGTAAGACGACGCTGGCCCACATTATCGCCAACCATACCAAGAGCGAGTTTGTCGAGGTCAGCGCCGTCACGGGTACTGTGAAGGACCTGCGTCGCGTGATTGACGAGGCCAAGACGCGCCTGAATACCTACGACCGCCGCACCATTCTATTCATCGATGAGATTCACCGCTTCTCTAAGTCGCAGCAGGATGCCCTGCTGCATGCAGTTGAGAACCGTACCGTCATTATGATTGGCGCTACGACGGAGAATCCGTACTTCGAGGTTAACTCGGCACTGTTGTCGCGTGGGCGTGTGGTGGAGCTTGAGCATCTGAAGGATGAGGATATCGCCACGCTTATTGAACGTGCGCTTGAGGCACCGCAGGGCTTGAATGGAAAGTTCTCGGCCGATGTTGATACGGTCAAGACCATTTGTACGCTGGCTGCGGGTGATGCACGCTCGGCCCTGACGACACTTGAGCTGGCGAGCGAGATTGCCGTTACGCGTCCCGATACCGAGGGGACGCCAGCGCCGGCGGCGGGGGAGCGTTATCCCATCACCGTGGATGACGTAAAGATTGCCAACCCGCGTCGCGGCTTTACGTATGACAAAAACGGCGACATGCACTACGACATCATCAGTGCGTTCATCAAGTCCATGCGCGGTAGCGACCCCGATGCCACGGTCTACTGGCTTGCGCGCATGATCGATGCAGGGGAGGATCCTAAGTTTATTGCACGCCGTATTATGATTCATGCTTCTGAGGACGTTGGGAACGCCGACCCGCAGGCGCTTTTGGTGGCACATGCCGCGTTTAAGTCTGCCGAGGTCATTGGCTATCCCGAGTGCCGCATTAACCTGGCTCAGGCCGCTCTCTATGTGTGCTTGGCGCCAAAATCCAACGCGTGCGAGGCTTCGATCGATGCGGCGCTGGCCGATATCCATTCTAGTGGGCTTCGCGAGGTGCCGAGTTATCTGCGCGATCGCCATCGCCCGGGCAGCGATGAATACGGTATGTATAAGTATCCACATGATTATCCCGAAGGCTGGGTCGATCAGCGCTATTTGCCCGAGGGACTGGAGCGCGGCGCGTTCTGGCAGCCTGCCGGCCGCGGTTGGGAAGAATGGCGCGTAGAGCAAAGTGAACGTGACCGCAGCGGGAATGCACCGAAGTAGCTGCTGATAATTTTGTCCCACGTTGCTGCTCTTGGCATGTTCGGTCCCCTTTGGGGTACCATGGAAACCGTCTGTATATCGATTCCTTTGGGAGGCTTGTATGAGTCCCATTCAGATTGCCCTGCTGCTGCTCGCCGTTGCCGGCGTGTGGGCCATCGTTGAGCTCGCGCTTACCCTGCGCAAGACCCGCACCGTTGTCGACTCGCTCGATAAGACCGTGAACGACCTCAACAACACCATCGCCGAGGCTCAGCCTGTGGTGGCAAAGCTAGATGGCGCTGTCGATGAGCTTACGCCGGCGCTTGCCCAGATGGAGCCGCTGCTTAAGTCGAGCAAGACGGCAGTTGATGCCCTTACCTCCAATCTCGTAGAGGTCGAAGCCGTGGTTCGCGACATTTCCGAGGTTACGGGCAGCATGGCCGAGGCCAGCAATGCTGTGTCGAGCGTGACTGACTCTGCCGCTGGTGCTGTGCAGAAGCTCTTCAATAAGGTGAAGGCTCCTGCAGCCGATGCCGATCGCAAGCTCGCCGCTGCCGCTGCGGAGGCCGAGCAGGCTACCGAGCGCGTCCTAATTGGCGAGGACGAGGCCGCCGATGGCGCGGATGTGGCTCAGAATTCTGTAGCCAAGCCGGCTCAGTATTACACCTATACGCCCGCCGAGACCTCTGAGGAGTCCTGCGATGAGTAGCGAAGCAACCTGCCCTATCACGCTGACCGTTGCCGGTGACCCGCGTCTCGCTCGCCTTGTGCGCATGACGGCAGCCAACGTTGGTGCCCTGTGCTCTATGTCTGTCGATCGCATCGAGGACATCCGCATGGCTGCCGAGGAGGCTTTCATCTTTGGTTGCACCGCGGTCGACTGCGACGACATCACCATCAAATTCGATGTCGATGAGACCCACGTTGGCATGACTATTACCTTTGGTGACCAGGCTACGGTCGATGAAGACGACCAGGCTGCGGTGTATGCCGAGCTCATCCTCGCGAGCGTGTGCGATTCCTACGAAAAGACTGCGGCGCCCCTGACGCTTTCCCTCGACCTCAAGGCGGATATCTAATATGACCGAACGTTCCCGGAGCGGTAAGACCGCTTGGGACAAGGAGAAAACCCGCGAGCTGTTTCGTCGCTACAAGGAGACCGGTGATCCGGACGCCCGCGAGCAGCTCGTCATGTCCCATATGAACCTGGTAAGGTTTCTTGCCAACAAATTTAAGAATCGCGGCGAGCCGCTCGACGACCTCATGCAGGTCGGCTATCTGGGCTTGCTCAAGGCTATCGACCGTTTTGATCCCGAGCGCGGACTCGAGTTCACGACGTTTGCGACGCCCACTATCCTGGGCGAGATCAAACGCCATTTTCGCGACAAGGGCTGGAGCGTGCGCGTGCCGCGCCGTCTGCAGGAGCTCTCGGCCAAGGTCAACCAGGCTACTGACAAACTTACCAACGAACTGCAGCGTTCGCCCAAGGTTGAGGAGATCGCTGAGTATCTAGATGTGACTGTCGATGAGGTCCTCGGGGCTATGGAATCGTCTTCGGCCTATACCTCGGTGCCCATCGAGGCTCCTGGTGCGTCCGATTCCGACGATGCCCCCTCGATTCTCGACCGTTACGCCGACGATGACAACGAGCTCGACTTTACCGATGACCGCCTGGTGATCGAGGAAGCCATCCGCGATTTCTCGCCGCGCGAGCGCGAGGTGATCGAGCTGCGCTTTGTGAAGGGCATGACCCAGATCGAGATTGCCAAGAAGCTGGGCATCTCGCAGGTGCAGGTCTCGCGTCTGCTGCGCCGCACGCTTAAGAAGATTCAGGACAAGATCGACCCCGACGGAGTGATGATTCGTTCATGAGTGAGCACCCCCAACAAACCGATCGCGTGCTGCGCGACACCCGCGTTCTGACGCTGCGCATTTGGGCTGTTGTCGGCTGCATTGTTATTGCTGCTGTCATCTTTAACCTTATGGGCATCCTGGCACCGGTTATTGAGTTTCTTGCCGTTGGCTCCATCATTGCTTTTGTGATGTCCCCGATCACCAACTGGCTCGAGCACCATGGCGTGAATCGCGGCATCGGTTCGCTTATTGCGCTAATTGTTGTTGTTGCCGTGCTCGTCGGTGTCGTTTGCATCTTGTCGCCGATTCTCTTTGGTCAGATCATGGAAGTCCTGAGCCGCCTGCCCGAGCAGCTTCTGTCTCTTATACACATCTGACGCTGCCGACGATATGC
>UQVD01000023.1 GCA_900544385.1 uncultured Collinsella sp. | reverse complement strand
ATCTACACACTGCATATCGTCGGCAGCGTCAGATGTGTATAAGAGACAGGCACGGAGGCGATCGCCATGCTCTGGCTCCTCAGTCATATCTGTCGTCAGGAAACCGGACAGGTACAGCGCTGTCCACATGCCATCGTCAGGCGAGACATCTGGCTCTGCAGTGCCCAAACAAAGCGGGACCTCAGCGCACCCATGGGCCTCGAGCAAATCGAACAAGACCGAAAGGCGGTCGAGATTCCACCCGGCAACTACCTTACTCAGGCAATCGGCATATCCATACAGATCGGCACGCACGGGCGCCGTGCAGCCTCGGTCCAGAAAACCGATCACACGCGCTGGATTCGAGCAATAATCCCTACCAAACCGATATCCCTCGAGCCATTCACGCGCATCATCAAGGTATTCCTCGCGCCCAGCATGATTCAACAGAGCCTGGACCTCGGCATCCGAAAAGCCGAACCAACGGTCACACCACGTCGAAAGCGGCGTCGTCAGATAATACGAGCAACTGCGCGAAGAAAGCGCCGCTTCGGCAGGACCGGGACGCTCCCCCATCAGACACGTCAGCCGCAACGAATCGTGCGCAGCGGCAATGGCCTCGAACAGCACACGATCGAATAGCCCTGCCGGATCGGTGCCAGAAGCGCCACTCGCGCTCGCACGGCCCAACCACGCCGCGTCGTACCCATCAACGAGCAATACAACCTGCTCATCGCAGGCCATCTCCAGCAGCTCAATGAGCACACCAAGCACCGAGTCAACCTCGTCCGCGCTCGCTACGCCACGCGCAACGCGTTCGATGTGACGCACCTTATCTCGTGCTAAATCCGGAGCCTCCAAAAGCGCCAGCAGGCGGGCGCACTCGCCCGAAAGAGCATCGCGCACAACGTCGGCAATAGCGGCGCCACGCCTCGCAGCGCAAGAAAAGTCCAGCGATATCACCGGATAGCAAGCGTACTCATCCCGATAACGCCCGCCGTCCGCATCCCAAATCTGAGCATCGGCAAACAAAGTCTGACCAGCGCGACCGACCGCTGGACGCTCCAGAAAAGCCCTGAGCATCGACAGGTTCATACTCTTGCCAAAACCCTCGGGTCGACAGCACAACACAACGGATGCGTCGCAGTCCAGCACGTCGGCAATAAACATGGTTTTATCGATGAGTAAACACCGATTGATTGCATCGGAAAAGTCGTGTACATCAACCAGTAGAGCTGCGTTATCCGCATGATTGAGCAACCGCGCACCAAACGCATGAATAAAAGCACAATTCACCTGTTCAGACACCGTAAACTCTCCCTCTAACGCAGCACGATGCCCATTGTAACGAGCAGGCGGAGCGCAACAATATCGACTTGCAAAGGTTTCGGGCAACGGTAGCAACTGACGCCCCGAGGGGGGCATAACAAATCGTTGTGCAACAAAAACGGGATCCGATGCGGCTGCACCGGACCCCGTCTCAAACGCTTTGAAAACAATCTGAAAGGCTACTCCTCCGAGCCGTCCTCCCCAGAAGCCTTCTTCTGCTGATCGAGCTTATGCTTACCACTTACGATAGACGTAGCGCCCAGTGTGGCCAAGCTCGCGCTGGCAAGGCTCGCCATCACAATCAGATCGCCCGTCTTGGGCATGTTGCCGCCCGAGGACTTGGTAGCTGTAGTCGTCGTGGTCGTGGTGGTCACCGTTTTGGAGTCATTTTGCTCCTGATTCTGGTTGTCAGCACCGCTCTTGTCGTCGTCTTCGGACTGTTTCTTTTCGTCCTCGGTCTTTTTCTTTTCGCCCTCGGTTTTGCTCTCGTCCTTCTTCTGAGCGGATTTGTCGTCCTTCTCCTCAGAGCTAGAACCCTTATTGGATTCGGTCTTCTCGGAAGCCTTGTCCTTGGAGTCGCCCTTTGCGGCTTCGGTCTTTTCCGTGGAAGCCTGATCAGAGTTGTCCTTGTTCTGAGTCGAGCCATTATTGACGCCAGCCATCAGCGAAGAGCCCAACGTAGAACCAAGCTGCACGGAGAAAGAAGGCTTCTTGTCCGGCGAAGCAACGGGAGCGTCCGGGGCCTTATTCGAGTCGTCCTTGGAAGCATCGGAATCAGAAGCGGCGCCAGTGTTAGAGTCATTGCTAGAACCAGTATCGGCGGAAGAATCGCTCGAGCCAGTGGAAGAGTCAGAGGAACCAGCGTCGGTCGAACCAGAGGCGGCGCTGCCCGTATTGCCGGCAGAGCTTGAAGACGAATCGCCCGCAGCAGAGCCGTTCGAATCGGAGCCGTTCGAGGTGGAACCGTCGTTGATAGTGCCACCAGCAGAGCCATTACCGTCAGCATCGGTCGAGGGCGCATTCATCCTGTCATCGTTGGCATCGTCACTCGAGCCGTCATTCGAATCAGGCGTCGGCGAGGGCGCCGGCGTGGGCTCGGGCTGCACGGGCGTCGCAGCGGCAGCCTCGTCCTCAGCGATATAAACCAAGCAGTCCTTTAGCTCGTTGCGGTAGCGGTTCTTCCAGCCCTCATGATACTGGGGCTGACTCGAAAACTTAGTGGCGACATTGTTGACCACGCTATTGGAGAGCGCCGTCACAAACTCGCGGTCGGACATATCGTTGGAAAGATTCGCCCAGCGGAAAAAGTCCCTGCAGCCACCGGTGCCGCACATGTTGGTGATGCTCCACACCATGCCCTTGACGCAATCGGCGCGACCCGAAATATCAATACCCAGGCCGCTCTTGAGCCACGCCTCGGTCACCGCATAGTACGAGTTGTACGCATAGGCATCCTGCAGAGCCGAAAACTCAGCAGGGTCGGTGTTATAAGCGCCCTGGAAGGCCTCCTGCGCAATACGGCCCAACTCGGTGAGCTGGCCGTTCTCGTACATGGCATTGCTCGCGCTGGAAATTTCGCCGCCGCGATCAATCGCATCCTTGAGCATGCTGTATTTTTCGGGGTTGTAGTTGTAGGCCTGCTTCATAAACGGAATGAGCGACCAACGCCGGTCGAACTGGTAATAGCCCAGCGCGTTATAACCGTCGCCATACGAGAAGCCCTGGTTGTAGTTGCCATGGCTCTCGTACTTGGTAAAGTACTTCATCTCGGGAGTCACGTTGACAAACGAAACGCCCTGGACCGACCTCAGCACGCCCGAGAAGGACTGCTGGGTGTAGAGACCCTTATCGATATCGGTGGCATCCGAAGCAACGCCCGGCGTGGGCTCCTCGGCAGCGGCGGGTGCCGGCGCGGAAACGGCGCCAAACGAAAGCGCCAACGTCAGGCCCGCGACAATAGCAGAATGCTTGGGCTGCATAAGATCCTCCCTGCATTGGTGTAGTTAAAGTGCGGTTTGCAAAGATAGAATTAAGCATTGCAGCTCACCCGTTGTTGCACAACAACCCCTCGGTAAACGGCAACAACCCTCCGCGAAATCTTAAGGAATTAAACAAACTGGTCGTCGGGCGCCATCAGAAGCTCGCCGTATCGCTCCATCAGCCCGTCCCTCAACTGACAGAAAGCGGGGATATAGACGTTCAAGATGCGCTGAATCAAATCTTGAGCGAGCTTGTTGTCGTAGATATGGACGTTCGTATTGCGGTCTCTGAGCATGTCTAGCCAGGCCGCCTCATCAATAAAGTCGTAGAATCGGTACGACTCCTTCAAGATGGCACGAGGAGACCCCGACGCGGCAAGCGTGGCGCCCTCATACTCGAGCAGACGCTTAAGGAGCTTCCAGCTCAGTTCAAATTGAAGATTGAACTTATTAATCAATCCACTCTGAACAAAATCATTGTTGAGATCCTGATTGGGCGCATCCTCAAGATTCGCCAAGGCGCTAACAAAGTTCTCATATTTTTTCATACAGAATCACACCATCCCTGGCAATCTCATCGAGCAATTGCTGCGATAGGGACTCGTCGAGATTGACGACATCTACATCTAAAAGAGTATCAAGATGTTCCTCGATCAAATATGAGAAACGGCCGAAATCCCGGCAACCTGCTACGGCGATGTCAATATCGCTCTTGGGCAAGTTGTCGCCTCGAGCACGAGAACCAAACAACACGACCTTCTCGGCGTCACATTCCCGAGCAAAAACTTCGATTTGCTTGTACACCTTGTCGAGAGATGCCATTTGCACCCCTACAGCTTAATGTCAAAGTTGATCTCGGGAACGGCGGCCAAGTCGGCCAACGTCACGCCGTCGACGTACTTTTCGATCACGTCGTCCAGACCGCGCCAGAACTTGACGGTCGAGCAAAGATCGCTGCGGGTGCAGCTGTTGTCGATACCATCGCACGCCACCGGAGCCGTGCTGCCCTCGACAGCGCGCAGGATGTCGCCGGCACGCACCTCGGCTGGATCCTTGGCCATCATGTAGCCGCCGCCCTTGCCGCGCACGCTCTTAAGCAGGCCCGCCTTCATAAGCGGACGAACCAGCTGCTCCAAATACTTTTGTGAGATATGCTCGCGGTCGGCAACCTCGCGCAGGGCAATCTTGCCCTCGGCGTCGCCCAGCGCCGCGATATAGATCATCAGCCGGAGGGCATAGCGGCCCTTGGAAGAAATGAGCATACCTACCCTCCCATCGCATCTGGGACAACATAACCAGGTTTGTTTGTCCCAAATCTTAAGTAAATGGGACAAACACAACAGGTTATTTTGTCCCAGAATTTGAAAAGTCGAGTGGATTAGTCGGGTTTTCCCTTGACTAACGCCGAACCCATAGTAACTTTATTCCGAGAAGATTCCTAGGGTTTAGTACACCTATGAGTACACCATATACAGAGAGGGACAGCATGAGCGCAAATCCGCTGCTTTCCATCGAAGGTCTGACCGCCTCCGTGGACGAGAAGACCATCCTCCACAACGTCAACCTCAACGTCGCCGCCGGCGAGACCCACGTGCTGATGGGACCCAACGGCGCCGGCAAGTCCACCCTCGGCCACCTGGTCATGGGCGACCCCGTCTACACGGTCAACGACGGCCGCATCGTCTTTGACGGCCAGGACATCACCGAGCTCACCACCGACAAGCGTTCGCGCGCCGGCCTGTTCCTGAGCTTCCAGGCTCCGGTCGAGATCCCAGGCGTGCCGCTATCGAGCTTTTTGCGCGCCAGCATCGCCGGCCGCCCCGGCCTGGAGATGAAGGGCAAGGAGTTCCGCCGTCGCGTCAAGGAGCTCGCGGCCGAGCTCAACATGGATACCGCCTACCTCAACCGCGAGCTGGGCGTGGGCTTCTCGGGCGGCGAGAAGAAGAAGGTCGAGATGCTCCAGCTCCTGTTGCTGCAGCCCAAGCTCGCCATCCTCGACGAGACCGACTCGGGCCTGGACGTCGACGCGCTTTCCACCGTCAGCCACGGCATGGACGCCTACCGCAAGAGCTGCGACGGCTCCATGCTCATTATCACGCACAACACGCGCATCCTGGAGCACTTGGATGTCGACCGCGTCCACGTTATGGTCAAGGGTCGCATCGTGCGCGAGGACGACGCCTCGCTCATCCCCTGGATCGACAAGAACGGCTTTGAGACCTTCGAGCGCGAGGCCGCCGAGCAGCGCGCCCAGGCCGAGTCCGCCGCTGCCGAGCAGCAGGCGTAAAGGGGCGACGCAATGACCAAGAACCGCACCGAGGTCGCGGACATCGACCGCAGCCTCTACGACTTCACCTATGGCGAGGAGGGATTCGAGCGCCTCGACGCCGGCATCACGCCCGACATCGTGCGCGAGATCAGCGCCAAGAAGGACGAGCCGCAGTGGATGCTCGACCTGCGCTTAAAGTCCCTCGAGATTTTCAACCGCTTCCCGGATCCGACGTGGGGCCCCTCCATCGAAGGCTTGGACATGGACAACATCGTCACCTACGTCAAGCCCAACACCGACCAAAAACACGACTGGGAGTCTGTGCCCGACGACATCAAGAACACCTTTGAGCGCCTGGGCATCCCCGAGGCCGAGCGCAGCTACCTGGCGGGCGTCGGCGCGCAGTACGACTCCGAGCTCGTCTACCACAACATGCAGGACACAGCGTCTAAGATGGGCATCGTCTACTCCGGCATCGAGGAGGCCCTGCACGACCCGCAGTGGGAACCGCTCATCCACGAGAAGTTTATGACGCTCATCCCGCCCACCGACCACAAGTTTGCGGCCCTGCACGGCGCCGTATGGTCGGGCGGCTCGTTTGTCTACGTGCCCAAGGGCACCAAGCTCGACTTCCCGCTGCAGAGCTACTTCCGTCTTAACGCCAAGAGCGCCGGCCAGTTTGAGCACACGCTCATCATCGTCGAGGACGACGCCGACCTGCACTTTATCGAGGGTTGCTCCGCGCCCAAGTACAACGTAGCCAACCTCCACGCCGGCGCCGTCGAGCTCTTTGTGGGCAAGCGTGCGCACCTGCGCTACTCGACCATCGAGAACTGGTCCAAGAACATGTACAACCTCAACACCAAGCGTGCGCGCGTGGACGAGGACGGCGACATCGAGTGGATCAGCGGCTCCTTCGGTAGCCACGTGGGTTACCTCTACCCCATGAGCGTGCTCAACGGCCGTCGCGCCCGCTCGAGCTTTACCGGCATCACCTTTGCCGGCGCCGGGCAGAACCTCGACACCGGCTGCAAGGTCGTGCTCAACGCGCCCGAGACCTCGGCAACCGTCGAGACCAAGGGCATCTCCAAGAGCGGCGGCATCCAGACGTTCCGCAGCTCTATCGTTGCCACGCCCAAGGCCGAGGGCTCCAAGGCAACCGTGAGCTGCCAGTCGCTGATGCTCGACGACCAGAGCCGCTCCGACACCATCCCGGCCATGGACATCCGCGCCAAGAACGTCGACATCGGCCACGAGGCCACCATCGGACGTATCGGCGACGACAAGGTGTTCTACCTGATGAGCCGCGGTATCCCGGAGGAAGAGGCTCGCACCATGATCGTCAACGGCTTTGCCAACCCGGTCTCCAAGGAGCTACCGCTTGAGTACGCCGTCGAGATGAACAACCTGATCAAGCTCGAGATGGAAGGAGCGATCGGATAATGGAACAGACCACGAACACCGCTGCTACCGCCCTTGAGCAGGTCAATGCGATGCCGGCTGCCACTTGGGGTTGGCTCAAGATGAACCAGACCAAGCTCGAGCTCTCTGACGAGCTTGCCGCCGCTCCCACCGAGACCGTTGAGGTTGAGGGCTTGGAAGAGCAGTTTACTGGCGTGGCAGACGCCTTCGACACCGCCATGGACGCCATGGCCGAGCGCTTCCCCGAGCGCCGCGCCTCCGCCCCCGGCGACGCCGCCGACAGCGCCCGCATCACGCCCGAGACCGAGCTCGACGTGCCCGCAACCTCCGTCTACCAGGCCGGCGCCATTAAGCTCGAGGAAGAGCTCTCCCCTGCTGAGGCCTTCGAAACCGGCATGGGTGAGGCTGCCTACGCCTACTTGGCCGAGCACGCTACCAAGCGCATCGTCATCGATGTGCCCGCATACAAGCACGCCACGGTTACCGTGCGCGTGAGCGGTGTCGATGCAGCCGCGGCCATCGCCGCCATCGACGTCGTCGCCCGTCCTCAGTCGACGCTCGATCTGCTTATTGCCCTGGACTCCCCCGTTGCCGGCCAAGGCGTCGTGGGATCCGTGCTACGCGTGTGTGCCCACGAGTACGCCACCGTCAACGTGACCTGCACGCAGACGCTCGACGATAGCTGGATCGTGCTCGACGACACCGGCCTATTCCTGGACGAGGGCGCGCGCGTCAACGTGCAGCACACCGTCCTGGGTGCTGGCGCCAGCGCCACCGGCCTTGCCGGCGACCTGCTAGGCGATACCGCCAAGGTCACCATCGATACTGACTACCTGGGCGCCCGCGAGCAGGTGCGCGACTTTAACTACGAGCTGCGCCACCGCGGCCGCAAGACCGAGTGCGAGATCGACGCCAACGGCGTGCTGACCGGCACATCCAAGAAGGTCTACCGCGGCACCATCGACCTCGTGCACGGTTGCAAGGGCGCAACCGGCACCGAGCGCGAGACGGTGCTTTTGGCCAACAAGGGCGTCGACAACAAGACCGTTCCCGTCATTCTCTGCGACGAGGACGACGTCGCCGGCAACCACGGCGCCACCATCGGCCACGTCCGCGACGAGCAGCTGTTCTACCTCGCCTGCCGCGGCCTTGACCAAAACGCCGCCGAGGATCTGTTCATCCGCGCCAAGCTGGAGGATGCCGCGCTTTCCGCCACCGATGAGCGCACCCGCGCCGCCGTCGTCCGCCTGGGCAACAACCTGATCGATAACTTTGAAGAGGAGCTCGCATGATCGATACCGAGCACGTAAAATGCGATACCTGCACCGCCCCCGAGCCCATGGAGCTCGACGCCAGCGACGAGGCTTCGCGCGGTTGGCCCACCGTGGACATAGAGACTAATCCCTACAAGGCGCAGTTCCCGCTGTTCCAGCAGCACCCCGAGATCGCCTTCCTCGATAGCGCCGCCACCGCGCAGCGCCCCGCCTGTGTGCTCGACGCCGAGCGCGATTTCTACCAGCGCATGAACGCCAACCCGCTGCGCGGCCTGTACTCATTGTCCGTCGAGGCCACCGATGCCATCGCCAAGGTCCGCCAGCAGATTGCCGACCTCATCGGCGCCGCCCAGGCCAATGAGGTCGTCTTCACCCGCAACACCAGCGAGTCGCTCAACCTGGTCGCCAAGAGCTTTGCGCCCACGGTGTTGAAGCCCGGCGACGAGGTCGTCATCACTATCATGGAGCACCACTCCAACCTAATCCCGTGGCAGCAGGTCTGCCGCGAGACCGGCGCCAAGCTCGTCTACCTCTACCCCACCAAGACCGGTCAACTCACCACCGAGGAGGTTCTGTCCAAGGTGGGCCCCAAGACCAAAATCTTGGCCGTGGGTCAGGTGTCTAACGTGCTGGGCGTCGAGAACCCGGTCAAGAACCTCGGCAAGCTCGTGCACAAGTACGGCGGCTACCTGGTCGTCGACGGTGCGCAGTCGCTGCCGCACATGCCGGTCGATGTGGCCGACCTGGGCGCCGACTTCTTTGCCTTTAGCGCGCACAAGGCCATGGGCCCCATGGGCATCGGCGTGCTGTGGGGCAAAATGGACCTGCTCAACGCCATGCCGCCCATGCTCACCGGTGGCGAGATGATCGACTCTGTTACCGAGCAGGACGCCGTCTGGGCGCCCGTTCCCGAGAAATTCGAGGCCGGCACGCAGGACGCCGCCGGCATCTTCGCCACGGGTGCGGCACTCGACTACCTGGTCAACACGGTGGGTTACGAGAACATCCAGGCACGCGAGCAGGCACTCGTCCACTACCTGATGGGCGAGCTCATGCAGCTCGACTTTGTCCAGATCATCGGCTCCATCTATTGGGACAACCACCACGGCGTTGTGAGCTTTAACGTCCGCGGCATCCACCCGCACGACGTCGCGAGCATCATGGACATGGACGGCGTCTGCATCCGCGCCGGTCACCACTGTGCACAGCCGCTGCTCACCTGGCTGGGCGTCGAGAACCTTGCCTGCTGCCGCGCCAGCGTGGCCTTCTACAACGACAAGGCCGACATTGACAAGTTCATCGCCGGCCTGCATCACGTTTGGAGCACGTTCAATGGGTAATCTGTACACCTCCACCACATTTATGGAGCACAACTCGCACCCCGACTACAAGTACGAGATGGATGCTCCCACGCACGAGCACGACGGCATCAACCCCAGCTGCGGAGACGAGCTCACTCTGCAGCTGCGTGTCGAGAACAACGTGATCGAGGAGGCCTCCTTTAACGGCCACGGCTGCGCCATCAGCCAGGCCAGTGCCGACATCATGGCCGATCTCATCACCGGCGAGACCGTCGAGGAAGCTCGCCGCCTGGCAGAGCTCTTCCTCGCCATGATCCGCGGCGAGAAGCTCTCCGAGGAGGACCTGGAAGACCTGGACGAAGCCGCCCAGCTCCAGGACATCTCGCACATGCCCGCCCGCGTCAAATGCGCCGAGCTCGCCTGGCGCACCCTCGACGGCATGCTCGAGGGGCGAAATAATCAGTAGTACTTGTCCCAAATCTTAAGATTTTTGTTGGCCGAATCGCTTGACAAGAGTGGTTCGGCCATTTTCTATTCCGAGAGCTCAGTCTGTGCCTTCACCCGCGCATAAGCGCGCACGATACGAGAGACGGTACTTTTGCCAATCCCGGTATACCGCTCAATCTGGCGCACCGTAAAACCGGCATCGTGCAATCCAAAAATAACGGTATCGCGCTGCGCAGGCGGTGCGTCTTTAACCCCATGGAGCGGAGCCCCGAGGCTTTTCGCCAACTTGTCGGCAAAGGCGTGGCGTTCCCACTCTGTCTCTTTCATATCGCGCAGCGCCGGTTCGCCGCCGTCGGGCGTCGAAAGCGAATAGGCAATAAAGCCCTCGGCAGAACCAAAAAGCTCAAGCACGCAAGAAGGATCAGAAAATCCCCTCGCGACATCGGCCGCGTCACCGTCGTAAGCGCACAAATGCTCCGGAAAGCTGCTCCAGGGATAACGCTCAATGAGACTGATGCCCACCTCCTGCGGATCGGCGTGTACAGAGCGAATAGCCTCCATCACCTGCCAGTCGGTATCGAGCGAGCGCCGGTCAAAACGGTTCTGGAACAGATGCCCGGAGCGTCCGGTACGCTTGTTGAACCGACGAGCGTACGTCAAAAGCAGTCGGTGCATCGCCGCGCTCATCGTGTCCTCATAATCCGAGAGTACCAGATCCACGTGGTCGTTCATAAGGCACCACGCAACGACCGTCACGCCCTCCTCGCGGCAGCACTCGCGCATCAGCTCCAAAAACTCCCACCGGTCTTCATCGCCCTCAAAGATGAACTGCTTGTCCGTACCGCGGGCACAGACATAGTAAAAGCCGGTAACCGTTCTCCAAACGCGCTGCATGGTGCTCCCTTCGCCGGGATCTGCTTGCCATCCAATACAGCACGATTGAAGCGTGCCATCAAAACATTCACGCGAAACAATACACTCGCGCGGCCAAAGGCAGTAAACGGGCGGCGAACGGCACCGTTGCAACAGGTCAACCCCTGCAACGCTTAGAAGAGCTGACCAAAAGCTTGCCAAAAACGACCCCCCTCTACGGAAGTTCACGACCACAGAACATAGAGTTAAACCGTTTCAATTAAAACTTCCGAACTTCTCGCTACGAAAACTGAGCCGTTCGCCGAATATTCCGTGCATTTCGCGGTATTATAGGGGCTGCATGTCATGTCCCTTTCGAAGGGTCGCCCGGCAATCGCCAGCCACGACCCCCAGACGGGACGCCAACACGATAGAGAGGAGAGGCATGCAGTACTCACAGGAAGTGGAGAACATGTGCCCCGTTGCCAAGGGTGCATACCACGGCCCCGCACCCATCCCCGAGGAGGGCAAGTGGGTCCAGGCTAAGGAGATTTCCGACATCTCCGGTCTTACGCACGGTGTGGGTTGGTGCGCACCTCAGCAGGGCGCCTGCAAGCTCACGCTGAACGTCAAGGACGGCATCATCGAGGAGGCCCTCGTTGAGACCATCGGCTGCTCGGGTATGACCCACTCTGCCGCTATGGCTTCCGAGATCCTTCCCGGTAAGACCATCCTCGAGGCTCTCAACACCGACCTCGTCTGCGACGCCATCAACGTTGCTATGCGCGAGATCTTCCTGCAGATCGTCTACGGCCGCAGCCAGACCGCGTTCTCCGAGGGCGGCCTGCCCGTGGGCGCCTCCCTCGACGACCTCGGCAAGGGCCTTCGCTCTCAGGTCGGCACCATGTTCGGCACCAAGGCCAAGGGCGCTCGTTACCTCGAGCTCGCTCAGGGCTACGTCACCCGCATGGCTCTCAACGACAAGAACGAGATCATTGCATTCGAGTTCCTGAACCTCGGCAAGTTCACCGACGCCGTCAAGGCCGGCAAGACCCCCGAGGAGGCCATCGCTGGCGCTATGGGCCACTATGGTCAGTGGGAGAACGCTGCCAAGTACATCGACCCGCGCACCGACGAGGAGACTCACTCCGTCGCCAGCGTGTTCCCGGTTCACGAGTAGAAAGGGAGGGAAATAACTATGACTGTTACGTTCGAAGGTTACGAGCGCCGCGCTGACAAGATCAACAAGTGCCTCGCCGACAACGGCATCGCCTCCCTCGAGGAAGCTCTGCAGATCTGCACCGACAAGGGCTTCAACCCGCGTGAGATCGTCAACAACACCCAGTCTATCGCCTTCCAGAACGCCGAGTGGGCCTACACCCTCGGTTGCGCTCTCGCTGTCAAGCGTGGCGCCAAGTCCGCTTCTGAGGCTGCCGCCATCATCGGCGAGGGCATCCAGGCCTTCACCGTTCCCGGCTCCGTCGCCGAGGACCGCAAGGTCGGTCTGGGCCACGGCAACCTGGGCGCTATGCTGCTCTCCGACGACACCGAGTGCTTCGCCTTCCTGGCCGGTCACGAGTCCTTCGCTGCCGCCGAGGGCGCTATCGGCCTGGCTCTGAACGCCAACAAGGCTCGCAAGAAGCCGCTGCGCGTCATCCTCAACGGTCTGGGCAAGGACGCTGCTCAGATCATCGCCCGCATCAACGGCTTCACCTACGTGAAGACCCAGTTCGACTACTTCACGGGTGAGCTCAAGGTCGTCGAGACCATCCCCTACTCCGATGGTCCCCGCGCCGCCGTCAACTGCTACGGCGCCGACGACGTCCGCGAGGGCGTTGCCATCATGTGGCACGAGAACGTCGACATCTCGATCACCGGTAACTCCACCAACCCCACGCGCTTCCAGCACCCCGTCGCTGGCACCTACAAGAAGGAGCGCCTCGAGGCTGGCAAGAAGTACTTCTCCGTCGCTTCTGGTGGCGGCACTGGCCGTACCCTGCACCCGGACAACATGGGCGCCGGCCCTGCCTCTTACGGCATGACCGACACCATGGGCCGCATGCACTCCGACGCCCAGTTCGCCGGTTCTTCCTCCGTGCCTGCGCACGTTGACATGATGGGTCTCATCGGCATGGGCAACAACCCCATGGTCGGTGCCACCGTCGCCTGCGCTGTCGCCGTCGAGGAGGCCCTCAAGGCCTAATCGCGCCCGCGCGATGCTCATATAGTTGAGCTTTGGAGCCGCTACCCACCCGGGTAGCGGCTCTTTTTGTTTGCGCTGTCGCAGGGTAGCTAATGCCGATATATCAGTTGGGGCGAAATACAAGATGTGATGAGATGGAGCGTCAGAGCGTCCATGACGCCCACCTGCCATATTTGCCCTTTACCGATTTGCCGGGTCTTTGCGGCCCCATTGCCGATCACCCGTGCGACAATGCGCCGGACGAGAAAGGAATCCGATGGAATCGACTGATGTACTGGTAATTGGATCTGGCATTGCGGGCCTTTGTGCCGCCATCGAAGCGGCACGCACGGGTGCAACCGTCACTGTGGCAAGCGCCGGCAAGACCATGAGTGGATCGAGCTTCTTCCCGGGTACCTGGGGCCTCGGCCTCATCGGTCCCGTCGACGAAGACGACGAGCAGGACCTCATCGACACCATCCTGGCCGTCGGCGGCGGCGTTGCCGACCCCGAACTCGTCCAAACGTTCGTCCACGGCATTCCCCAAGCGATTGACTGGCTCGAGCAAGACCTGGGCGTTGAGCTCCAGCGTCCGCAAAGCGCCAAGAGTGCTCAACAAAAGCAATTTATCCCCTGCTTTGACCACAAGACGCGCATGTGGCGCGGCCTCACCCGCAAGCCCCTTGAGGACGCTCTGACGACCTGGATCGAGTCGCTCGGCATTCGCCTGCTCCCCCGCCATGAGCTTATCGACCTTGTTGAGGACACGAACGGCAGAATAACCGGAACCGTACTCTACGACCTTACCGAAAATCGAATCGTGCCCTTTGCTGCCAAGGCCACGATCATCGCAGCCGGTGGCACAGGCGGCCTGTTCGAGCGCAGCCTTACGTCGGCTGATGTGCTCAGCTCCTCGCAGGCCATCGCACTGGCGCACGGCGCAACACTTACTAATATAGAGTTCATGCAGATGATGCCTGGCTTCATCGAGCCCAGGCGTAACTTGGTCTTCAACGAGAAAACCTGGCGCTACGTGCATGTAGACCAGCCGGTAGATATTGCCGACGACAAGCTGGACGACCTGCTCGAGCAGCGCTCTGGATATGGTCCCTTCACGTCACGCTTGGCCTCCCGCGCTATCGATCTCGTCATCGATCAGGCAGGTGTCGAAGGCCTGGCACTCCACTACGACTTCCCCCGCGAGGATGTCCCAGAGTTTGTGCAGACCTTTGCCACCTGGCTGCAAGACGAGCACGGCATCGCGCCGACCGACGAGATGCGCGTTGCGATGTATGCCCACGCCGCTAACGGCGGCATCAAGATCGATAAGACCGCGCACACGGGCGTTGAGGGCCTCTACGCTTGCGGCGAGGCGACAGGCGGCATGCACGGCGCCGACCGCATTGGTGGCTTGTCAAGCGCCAACGGCATCGTATTCGGACGTATCGCGGGCGCATCGGCAGCCCTCACAGCGCAGAAAGAGCCTGAGGCGGCCCTGAAGGCGGATATCACCCTCCCCCAGTACGGCATTGCCACAACAGATGCCGAACGCCTGACACACAGCCTTAGGCACACGATGAGCACCTTTTGCATGATCAACAGGACCGAAACAGGCCTATCCGAGGCACTACACGAGCTTGAGGGCTTAAAGACGGAGGCAACGACCTTGAGCACACAGAAAGCCCAGGACAGCGAAGTCGCAGCCCTCGCCCGCCTACAGTCGCAGATTCGACTAGCACAGGAAATGGTCAAAGCCATGCGCAAGCGAACTGAAAGTCTCGGGTCGCACTATCGAGCGGATTAAACCGGACACCTATCTAAAGCAGAACACAACCAATCGATATCCATGGGCCCCGTGAGCTCGAAGCAGCACGGGGCCCATTCGTGTCCGCACGACAGCGTATCCTTATTCTGAATACAGAGCGGGCAAAGCCCGCATAGAAAATAGACCAGCGAGGAGGAGATATGGACAGGAGAGATATCGAGAAGTGGCGTATCGAACTTGATAGCTACGCCAATGTGAAAGACGGCGTTGAGTATTGGCTCGCACGCGATTTAATGGAACCCATGGGGTACACTCGATGGGAGAACTTCGCCGAAGTTGTTAAGAGGGCAAAAGTCTCATGCGAAACAAACAAAACTCCAGTTGATTCCCATTTTCGTGACACCACGAAAATGGTAACTGCCGGTGTCGCCGCTCGCGCGGTTAAAGACTACAAACTTACGCGCTATGCATGCTATTTAATCGCACAGAACGGAGATTCAAACAAGCCAGAGATCGCGCTCGCCCAGGCATACTTTGCCGTGCAGACGCGCCGCCAAGAGCTCATAGAGCAGCGCTTCGCAGAGATTCAGCACTTGCAGGCGCGTCACTCGCTATCCGATTCAGAGAAACAGCTCTCGGGTATTGCGTTCAAACGCGGCGTGGACTCCAAAGGATTCGCGATCATCAAGTCGAAGGGCGATGAGGCGTTATTCGGCGGCAGAAGCACGGCGGAAATGAAGCAGCAGCTCGGCGTACCCAAGAGCGCGGCATTGGCGGACAGGTTAGCCGATGTCCTCATCAAAGCAAAGGACCTTACGAACTCGATGACGGCCTTCAACGCCGAGGAACACGACCTGTACGGCCTGGACCAGATCAAGCAAGAGCACGTCGAGAACAACACAAGCGTGCGTGGCAGCCTCATCGACCGCGGAATTGTCCCCGAGAACCTACCGCCTGCCGAGGATACAAAAAAGCTCGAGCGTCGCGTGAAGGCAGACGAGAAGAAACTCAAGGAGGGTACTGACGGTTTTACCGATCCCCAGGGTAGGCTCGATCTGTGAAAGCGGCTGTGCCCTGTCGGGTTCGACCCCATGCGAGGTCAACAAAAAAGCGACCAGCCTAAGCCAGTCGCTTTAACATGCTTTGGGTGGGCCGTCAGGGGTTCGAACCCTGGACCTTGGGATTAAGAGTCCCCTGCTCTACCAACTGAGCTAACGACCCGATATCAACACGAAGCAAGAACTGGGGTGGGTAAAGGGACTCGAACCCTCGACCTACGGGACCACAACCCGTCGCTCTAGCCAACTGAGCTACACCCACCGTGTCCTGTGCGCTTCGCGCTCGACTATTATTGCAAGGAACGCCACGTGATGCAAGCCCCAATTTTCAAGAATTTTGAAAAGAGTTTTTCGAGCGCGTTTCGAGCAATTCCCACCGGTTCCATAGGAGTAAACTTGCCCCACTGCAAATCCTCGAAAGGACCGGCATGAAAGAACTCTCCAACCGCACGGCAACATTTACCGATTCGGTCATCCGCCGCATGACACGCATCTCCAATAAGTACGATGCCGTCAATCTCTCGCAGGGCTTCCCCGACTTCGATCCTCCGGCGCAGCTGCTCAACAGCCTGAGCACCATCGCCGCCGACCCCAAGCCGCTCTACCACCAGTACTCCATTACCTGGGGCTCCCAGGCCATGCGCGAGGCGCTCGCCGCCAAACAGGAGCACTTTATGGGCATGCCGATCGACCCCAACCAGAATATCGTGGTCACCTGCGGCTCCACCGAGGCCATGATGGCCGCCATGATGACGGTTACGAACCCCGGAGACAAGGTCGTCATCTTCTCGCCGTTCTACGAGAACTACGGCGCTGACACGATTCTTTCGGGTGCCGAGCCCATCTATGTGCCGCTCAACCCGCCCACATTCGACTTTGACCGCGAGACGCTCGAGGCAGCCTTCCGCGACAACGACCCCAAGGCCATCGTCCTGTGCAACCCTTCCAACCCTTGCGGCAAGGTCTTTACGCGCGAGGAGCTCACCTTCATCGCCGACCTCTGCAAAAAGTACGACGCCTACTGCATTACCGACGAGGTATACGAGCACATCGTCTACGCGCCCCACGAGCACGTCTATATGGCCACGCTGCCCGGCATGTTCGAGCGAACCATCAGCTGCAGCTCGCTGTCTAAGACGTACTCCATCACCGGTTGGCGCCTGGGCTACACCATCGCCCCGGCCCAGATCACCGAGCGTATCAAGAAGGTCCACGACTTTCTCACCGTGGGTGCCGCCGCTCCCCTGCAGGAAGCCGTTGTCACCGCCCTCAACTTCGACGACAGCTATTACGATGAGGTCCTCGACCTCTACACCGCCAAACGCGACCTGTTCTGCCAGGGGCTCGATAGCATCGGTCTTGAGCATAACGTGCCGCAGGGCGCCTACTACGTCATGATGGACATCTCTGAGTTTGGCTATGACAGCGACCTCGAATTCTGCGAGGACCTCGCATCCAAGGTGGGCGTGGGCGCCGTGCCCGGCTCGAGCTTCTTCCGCGAGCCTGTCAACCATCTGATTCGTTTCCACTTTGCCAAGCGGGATGAGACGCTTAACGCGGCACTGGAGAACCTCAAGTCGCTACGTGATAAAATCAAGCCGCGCGGGTAAGGACGGCCCGGCAACTAAAGCAACCAAAGAAGCCCCGCACCGCCCGCCACGTTGCGAGGCTTCTTTTTATAGCGCTTTCTTAAATGGTTTAGAGCCTTATACTTTAGTCACGGAGCAACTCGTCCCAGAGAGAGGAATATTATGGCAGAGCAGCAGCTTATCGGAGCGCTCGAGGCCGGCGGCACCAAGATGGTCTGCGCCACGGGCTATGCAGACGGCACGGTCCTGGAGCGTGAGCAGATCGCGACCACGACCCCGCAGGAGACCGTCGAGGCCGTCAACGCGTGGTTTGCCGACAAGGGCATCACCGCGCTGGGCATCGGCGCCTTTGGCCCCACCGCAGTCAATCCCGCCTCACCCCAATACGGCAAGATCCTGGAGACGCCCAAGACGGCATGGCGCTACTTTGATCTGCTGGGCACTATCCAAAACGAACTCAATATCCCCTGCGGCTACGATACCGACGTCAACGTCGCCTGCCTGGGCGAGGTCACCTTTGGTTGCGCCCAGGGCCTCACGGACGTGGTCTACCTGACCATCGGTACCGGCGTGGGCGCCGGCGTGCTCTCGGGCGGCCAGCTCGTGCACGGCATGATGCACCCCGAGGCTGGCCACATCCTGGTCACGCGCGACCCGCGCGACACCATCGGCGAGCATAGCGCCTGCCCCTTCCACGACAATTGCCTCGAGGGTCTCATCGCCGGCCCCGGCGTTAAAAAGCGCTGGGATGGCAAGAGCGCCGGAGACATGGCCGATGACCCGGAGGCCATGGACCTGCTCGCAGGCTATCTGGCACAGGCGCTCATGACCTACACGCTGTGCTACGCGCCGCAAAAGATCATCATCGGTGGCGGCGTGGCCGACCACACCCCCATCGTGCCGCTCGCGCGCAAGAAGTGCGCCGAAATGCTCAACGGTTATATCGTCACGCCCGAGGTCAACGACATCGATACCTATATTGTCAACAACAGCCTTGAGGGCAAGCAGGGCATCATGGGCTGCCTGGCCCTGGGTGCGCAGGCGCTTCAGTAACAGACGCACCCACAGGGCGTGGCGCGCCCGGCAAATCCAACCTACGGAACGACGCCACCACGCCCTATATAAGCCCTCTAATAAAAAAGGCCGCCTAGCACCAAGCATACGTCCTAGGCGGCCTTTTTGGCACATATGAGCGATCGTAGTAGATATCGGAGCACAACGCCCGTTGCCGCTCCACAGCAGTCGATCATCACATCGGTGATCATGCCGGCGCGTCCCGGCACAAAGAGCTGAATCGTCTCGTCGATCGAAGGAATCAGCAGCAGGAACACCGCCGTGGGCAGCAGCACGTCAAAGGTGCGCCGGCCCTCAAAATCAAAGGCGTGCGTTGCCAAGATGCCGAGCACCATATACTCGGTAAAATGCGCGCACTTGCGAACAACAAAGTTGGTCACCCATTCATATGGAAGTCCCACGCCGTGCAGGAAACCGCGGATAGCTTCCATGACCGTCAGGCTCAGCGAGCCCGACCCCGAGCCGGGAACCAGCGAATTGCCCCAGATCAAGAGCGCCATCAGGCAGGTCACGACCGCCCATTTTCGATTGATCTTAACCATGCAGAAGTTATGCCTCCGCGCGGAGCGGCGCGAAGCTGGCGGTACCGCCCTCGATAACGCTCAGGTAGGCACGGCCCGTACGCTTGGCGGTAGAGGACTGCAGGCGCTCGATCTCCTCCTCGAGGATCTGATTGACGCGCTCGTGACGACGGTTTTCCATAATGCCGGCGGCAATAGCCTCGGCCCGCTCGATGCTCTCGCGCGAGATACGGGCAGTATCCTCGGGGAACACAGCGCTGTGACGGCCGACATAGGCGGGGGCAGCAGGCTGAGGGGCAGCGACGGGAGCGGGGGCTGCAACAGGAGCAGGCTCGTCAATCTCATCCAGAATCGCGGTGGCGGCGGCCCACATGTCCTCGTGGCCCGAGTAATCAGCCATGGGGACATCAACCTCGAGTGAGGCATCCGGAAGGTTGCCGGTGTCGATGCGATCTTGGGCATCAATCGATGCGGTGATGGCTGCAGGCTCATCGAGGTCATCGAAATCGATATCCGCGGCACCGGAGATGATAGGCATGCTGGCGAGGTTTACATTGTACGGCGCAGCCTCAGCCGCCTGCTGCTGGGCAGGAGCGCCCCACAGCGAGCTTTCGGCGGCACGGCGGGCGGCAACGGCCTCCTCGTCCGCGGCCATGGCTTCATCAACGTACGAATTGTCGGCAGAAGCGTTCGCGTCCGCCGAGGTAGCGCTGTAGGCGTTATTGGCTGCCGCGTTGGCGACGAGTGCCACGAAAGCCGCCGTGCTGCCCGCAGGGGCGGCCTGGGAGCCAGACACGGCGCGTGCCGCGGCGGCGATGTCGTCGCGATTGAAGGAGCCGGTCTGCCCGCCGTTGGTGAGCTCGTCGATGGCGACTTGATAGACGTCGCGCGAGTATGCAGGGTCGCAGCTCACCGGCGAATCGTCGTCGAGCATACTGTCGATCATGGACCAAGCCTCGTCCTCGTCCATAGCATCTGCGGCTCGAGCGATGGTAGGGACACCATCATCGGCATGACGGCGCTGGAACGCACCAGTCAGGCCGGAAAGGAATGCCGAGGTAGACTGCTCCGCCTGAGCCTGAGAAGCAGAAGCCACAGCGTAAGGAGTCGCATCCTGCTGCTGAGTTGGAATCGAGGCGGTCTTGAACTCGCTTTGATGCTGATTGAGATTGGCGGCACCGCCCATGGCATCAGGCTGGAACAGACGCTCTTCACGCTGCGCACGGTACTCGGAAATACCCAGCGAGGCGGCATAGATGCCCACGCCCGCCACCGCGCCCACGGCGAAGGGAACCGCACCCGCCACGACCGTCTCGTTCACAGACGAAAACGGCAGCGTCGCGGCATACATAACCACGGGAGCGGCAAGGCCGATCCCGCACGAAAGTCCGGCAAGGACTGCTCGTTGTGTTGCATCAGAAGAAGCCATGAGCTCTCCCCATCTTCCAGCACCCAAATCGCATCATTCAGTTGGCTGCGCGAGAGAAGATGAAGCGGGGCTATGCCCCAAAGCAACGGTATATGGTTCGTTTCATCTGCGTTATCCGTCGCGAAGCTTAAAAGTTATTATGCGAAACCGACCCTCCGAATGCAAGCGATGAGGCCGGATTGTGACTCGAAAACTGCTGCATGTCGGTCATAAGGTCAAAAAATGTTGCCGAGTGGCGCCATAAAGAAAGGGCCGGGGCATAAACCCCGGCCCAATTGCCCGTTCTTATGGCGATTTTACGTGCGGCTTATGGTCTAAAACGTCTGCTCGTAGTCGCTGTGTTTTTTGGCCGAACGCACCAGGAACTCCTGGTTGGTGTTGGTGCCCTTAAGGCCCTTAATAAACGACGCCGCCGCGCGCTCGGTGTTGTTCATACCGGCGAGGATGCGACGCAGGCCAAACACAAACGGGCGCATCTGCTCGTCGACCAGCAGGTCCTCGTTGCGTGTACCGGAGGCAACGGGGTCGATGGCCGGGAAGATGCGACGATCGGCAAGATCGCGGTCGAGCTTGAGCTCCATGTTGCCGGTACCCTTGAACTCCTCAAAGATGACCTCGTCCATCTTTGAGCCGGTGTCGATGAGGGCGGAGGCGAGGATGGTAAGCGAGCCACCGTTCTCGATATTGCGAGCTGCACCCAGGAAACGCTTGGGCGGATAGAGGGCTGCCGAATCGACACCGCCCGAAAGGATACGGCCCGAGGCGGGTGCCGCCAGGTTGTAGGCGCGGGCAAGACGCGTGATGGAGTCAAGCACCACCACGACATCGCCGCCCAGCTCCACAATGCGCTTGGCACGCTCGATGACGAGCTCGGCCACGCGGGTATGGTTGTCGGCGGGCATATCGAAAGTCGAGGCCACGACCTCACCCTTAATGGAGCGCTGCATATCGGTAACCTCTTCGGGGCGCTCGTCGACGAGCAGGCAGATGAGGTGCACCTCGGGGTTGTTGATCGAGATAGACTGGCAGATCTTCTTAAGGATCGTTGTCTTGCCGGCTTTGGGCGGCGACACGATGAGGCCACGCTGACCCTTGCCGATCGGCGACACGATATCGATGGCGCGACCGGTAATGGAATCCTTGCCGTGCTCCATGCGCAGCGGCTCGTTGGGATAGACCGGGGTAAGGTCGCCGAACTTGGGGCGGTTGCGGATCTGCTCGGGATCCATGCCATTAACAGTCGTGATCTTGGCGAGGCCGGCGCGCTTGTCGCCGCCGCGCGAGGGGCGCAGCGAGCCCTCGATGACATCGCCCGTGCGCAGACGCGCGGAGCGGATGAGGTAAGCGGGGACGAAGGCGTCCTCGTTGGACTTCATGTAACCGTGGGCATGGATGATGCCGGAGTTGTCCGGGCGAATCTGCAGGATGCCCTTAATATCGCGGAAGCCCTCGGCCTTCGCCGCGGTCGTGTAGATCTCCTCGACGAGCTCGGCCTTCTTCTTGCCGGTCGTCTCGATCTCGAACTCTTTTGCCTTCTCGCGCAGCTCGGCGACCTTCATGGCCGCAAGCTCCTCGCGCGAAAGCGTGGGCTCGGTGGGGGCGGCGTTACGCTCCTTGTTGCGCTGTTTGCGGTCGCGCTGACGGCTGCGACGGTCGTTGTTGCGGTCGTTGCGCTCGTCGTTGCGCTTGTGCTGACGACGGTTGGGGCGGGCGCCCTCTTCGTTCTCGACGCCCCCGTCAGCCGCGGCTGTAGGTGTATCGGCGTTGGATGGAGCCTCGCCCTCTGCCTTGGCGTCGGCGTTGGCATGAGCACCGGAATCGGCGTCTCCCTGCTGCTCGGCAACCTTGGCCCTTGCGGACTTCTTGCGCGTACGCTTGGGCTTATCAGTTGCCGGCTGCTCGACGTTCTCGGACTCGGAAGCGGCATCGGCGGTTGCCACGGAGAACTTGTCGTCGACGGACTTGGCCTCGGCGTCGACCTTGGCCTTCGCCTTCGTCGAGCGCTTTGCCACGGTACGACGGCTACGGCCGGGGCGGACATCGGCGGGCTCGGCAACGGCAGATGCGGGAGCCTCGTTGGACGGAGCGTCTTGGACCGGGGCATCGGCCGTGGCCGTAGGCTCGGTCGTCACCGCTGCGCCCTGGGCAGCAGCTGCTGCGGCAGCGGCTTTCTCGGCCTCAACATACGCCTTGGGCTTGCGGCCGCGACGATGCGGGCGCAGAGCCGGGTCAACGGCGGGAACCTCGCTGGCCTCAGCGGGCACGATGGGCTCAGCGGAGGAAGCGCCCTCCCCTGCCGCAGAACGAGCCGGAGCTTCAGCGACCTCGGGAATCGGCTGCTCGGCGTGCTGC
>UQVD01000022.1 GCA_900544385.1 uncultured Collinsella sp. | reverse complement strand
GTCGGCAGCGTCAGATGTGTATAAGAGACAGGATGTGCACCGCGGAGACGGCGGCAACGGTATCGGCCGGGATCTTTTCGTCGCGGGCCATGCTCACAAGGCGGCCATGGAAGAAGTCGCGAACCTGCTGGGCGACCTCGGCGGCGTCGAACTCAATGCCCTGCTCACTGTAAAGCTCGAGGGCGAAGTCGATGAGCGACGTGGGGTCGATCGGCAGACGGTCGCGCAGGATGTTGATGATGCCGATAGCGGCACGACGCAGCGCGTAGGGGTCGGAGGAGCCGGTCGGGGGCTCGCCGATGGCAAAGATACCGGCGATGGTATCGAGCTTGTCGGCGCAGGCCACGATGCAGCCAGCGGTGCCCTCGGGCAGCTCGTCACCGGCAAAGCGGGGACGATAATGATCGCGAATGGCGTGGGCGACCTCGTCGTTCTCCCCCATCGCGGTCGCGTAATAACCGCCCATCACGCCCTGCTGGCTCGTGAACTCGACGACGGCGTTGGACACCAGGTCTGCCTTGCACAGGTGCGCGGCGCGAGCAGCGTCGGCGGCAAGATGGGCGCCCAGATGAGCCTCGCGGGCGATAGCGAGCGCGAGCTGCTCGATGCGCTCGGACTTGGCGAGCACGCTACCGAGCTTCTCCTGGAAGGCAACCTTGGCCAGACGCTCACGGAATTCGTCGAGGGAGATCTTCAGGTCCTCCTCGTAGAAGAACTTTGCGTCGTCCAGACGGGCGCGCACGACGCGCTCGTTGCCGTCGATCACGCGCTCGGCGTTCTCGGGCTTGCTGTTGGAGACGACCACGAACTCACGCGTGAGCTTGCCCTCGCCGTCATAGATCGGGAAGTAGCGCTGGTTGGTGAGCATGGACTCGCAGATGATCTCGTGCGGGACCTTGAGGAACTCCTCATCGAAGGTACCGACGAGCACCGTCGGCCACTCGCAGAGGTTGATAACCTCCTCAAAGACCTTCTTGGGCGTATCGACATGGCAGCCGGGGCGGGCAGCCTCGACCTCGGCGATACCGGCGAGGATGGCCTCACGACGACGCTCGGCAGAAAGCACGCCGGCGTCCTCGAGCACCTGCTCGTAGACGGCGGGGCTGGCAACCACATGGTCACCAGGACCAAGTACGCGATGACCACGCGTGGTGTTGCCGCTCGTCACGTCGGCAAACGACACAGGCACAACATCCTCGCCCAAAAGGCAGCAGATCCAACGGACCGGACGCACGAACGTGGCGTGCTCGTGGCCCCAGCGCTGGGAGCGGTAGTTGGGCCACTGCAGGCCGGCGATGGTCTTCTCGCACAGAGCGGTCAGAATCGGGGTTGCCGGTGCGGAGGGAATATTCTTCTCGGCGAACACATACTCGCGACCGTCAGTGTCCTCGCGACGGACCAGGTCCTCGGCAGCCACACCGCACTTGCGGGCAAAGCCCTGGGCGGCCTTGGTGGCGTTACCGTCAGCGTCGAAAGCAATGTTGGCCGCGGGGCCACGCTTGACCTCGTGAACCTCATCGGTCGCGGTGGCGACGTCGGCCACGAGCGCAGCCAGACGACGTGGGCTCGAGATCACGCGGACCTCGCCGTGGGCCAGACCGGCCTCGTCGAGGCCCTTGGCGATCATGGTGCCAAGCTGCTTGACGGCATTGTTCAGCGGTGCGGAGGGCATTTCCTCCGTACCGATCTCAAACAGGAAATCCTTAGCGTCTGCCATGGCTTACGCCACCTCGCCTTCCTGGTCGGCATTCTCGTTGACTCCGGCGACCTCGGCCATATAGGCCTCGCAGCACGCCTTGGCGACGGCGCGGACGCGCAGGATGTAGTTGGCGCGCTCGACCGCGGACAGGGCGCCACGGGCATCGAGCAGGTTGAAGGCGTGGCTGCACTTCATGACGCAGTCGTACGCCGGCAGCGGAAGCTTGCGCTCCAGGCAGGAATGGCACTCAGCCTCGTAGTCGTCAAACTTCTGACGCATCATCTCGACATTGGCGACCTCAAAGTTATAAGCACTGAACTCGCGCTCATTCTCCAAGAACACGTCGCCGTAGGTCATGGGCGTGCCGTCGGGCAGGTAGCTCCACACCAGGTCGTAGACGGAGTTGACGCCCTGGGCATACATGGCGATACGCTCCAGGCCGTAGGTGATCTCGACAGGCACGGGGTCGACCTCGATGCCGCCCACCTGCTGGAAGTACGTAAACTGCGTGACCTCCATGCCGTTGAGCCAGACCTCCCAGCCAAGGCCCCAGGCGCCGAGCGTCGGGCTCTCCCAGTCGTCCTCGACAAAGCGGACGTCATGGTCGTTGGGGTCCAGGCCAATGGCGGCCAGCGAACCCAGGTAGAGCTCCTGAGCGTTGACCGGCGAGGGCTTGATGAGCACCTGGAACTGATAGTAGTGCTGCATGCGGTTAGGGTTCTCGCCGTAGCGGCCGTCGGCGGGACGGCGGCAGGGCTGCGCATAGCAGGTGCGCCACTCGGCGGGACCGAGCGAGCGCAGCGTGGTCGCGGTATGGAAGGTACCGGCACCGACCTCGGAGTCATAGGGCTGCATAATGACGCAGCCCTGCTCGCCCCAGTACTGCTGGAGGCGCAGGATGATGTCTTGGAAGGAAAGCGATGAAGCGTTCATGCCCCTAATATCCCCTCGTCGAAACGATTACACGGTTAGGTACTGTACTATAGCGGTTTTTAGTCGATAGCGCCGATGCGGTTGAGCGGCCAGTAGCGCACAAGCGCCACAGCGATCAAATCAGAGCGATCGACGGGACCAAAGTAGCGTGAGTCGGCAGAGTTTTCGCGGTTGTCGCCCATCACCCACACGCACCCGTCGGGAACGGTGTAGGGATAGCTTACCTGAGCGCCGGGCGCTTGGACCGAAAGTGGCCAGCTCATGCCCGTCGTATAGTCCTCGTCGAGCGCTTGGCCGTCAACGACCACCTTGCCATCCTGCAGGTCGACCGTCTGGCCGGCCGTGGCAATAACGCGCTTGACAAGAACATCATGCTCGGAGGTGCCATCGGGGTTGTGAAACACCACGATATCGCCCTGCTTGACGGGCTGACCGAGCTCGAGGCTCACCTTTTGCGCCAGGATCTGGTCGCCAATCTCGATTGTGTCCTCCATAGAGCCGGTGGGCACCACAAAGGGCTCGACCACAAAGGTGCGGATCAGGAAGGTGGCCACAAGCGCGATCGCGATGACCGCGATCCACTCAAAAGCGCCCCTCAACGCGGAATGTTGCGTAGGAACCATACTCACTCCTCGCTCTGCGAATACGAAGCGTCAAGGATCTCCTGCGCGTAAGCGCGCTCCTCGGGCGTGAGCCGCGCAGTCTCGATCAGATCGGGACGCCAGCTGCAGGTGCGCTCGATGGCATTCTTGCGGCGCCAGGCATCGACCTTGGCGTGATCGCCGCTCACGAGCACCGGAGGAACGCCCTCGCCGTTGAACTCGGCGGGGCGGGTGTACTGCGCGTACTCGAGCAGGCCTCCGTCCTCGGCGGTCGAGAACGACTCGTCCACGTTGCTCATCTCGTCGCCCAGGGCGCCGGGAATGAGGCGTACGACGGCATCGGCAACGACCATCGCGGGCAGCTCGCCGCCCGTGAGCACATAGTCGCCGATCGACAGACGTTCATCGGCATACGCATACGCGCGCTCGTCGACGCCCTCGTAGCGACTGCACACAAACAACAGGCGCTCACTTTTGAGCAGGCGCTCGGCCACATGCTGCGTAAAGGGCTCGCCACAGGGGGTAAAGAACACCACAGTGGGCTTGGGACCCTCTGCGCTAATGGCCTCGATGGCCTCGGCGATAGGCTCGACCTTCATGAGCATGCCCTGCCCGCCGCCGTACGGCTCATCATCGACGGTACGATGGCGGTCGTGCGTCCAGTCGCGCAGGTTATACGCCTTAAAATCAAAAAGGCCGGCCTTGCGGGCGCGGCCCAAAATCGACGTGGACATGACGGGCTCAAACATCTCGGGAAAGACCGAAAGGGTCTCGATCAGCATGTTGTCCTCCCTACTTGTCCATATCGATCAGGCCGTCCATAACGTGGACGGAAATTGTTCCTGTGTCGGGAAGATCGAGCACGACCTGCTCGATCGCGGGAATCAGTACCTCGCCGTACCGATCGCCCTCAACAACCCAAACATCGTTAGCGGGCGTCGACATGATCTCGACAATCGTGCCGAGTAAACCGAAGCGCTCGTCGACCACCTCGCGACCCATCAGGTCGGTATAGGCAGCGTCGAGCGAATCGAGCTCAAAATCGTCACGATTTGCCAGCACGTAGCATCCCGTGATGCCCTCGGCGGCCGTCAAGTCGTCAATGCCCTCAAACGAGACCAGATCGCCATCGCCCGTATCGGTGACGGACACGACCGTGCAAAAGCGGTCGCGCTTGAGCGCCGGCGGCGTCAGGGCGACGCGCATACCCGGCTCTAATACAGAAGGAAGCCCCCGCAGCGGCTGCGCGAGGACCTCCCCCTTCCTTCCGTGCGGCTTGACAACACGGGCGATGTTTTTGTACTGGGACCTCAAGGTCCTAGCCCAGAACCTCTACCTCGACAGCAGTGTCGAGGCGAGCGGCCAGTGCACGGGCGAGCGTGCGAATGGCCTTGATGGTACGGCCACGACGGCCGATGACCTTAGCGACGTCATCCTCGGCGACCGAAACCTCAATCGTAGAGGCGTCGTCACCATCGATGACCTCAAGGCTCACGGAATCCGGGTCGTCGACGATCTGAACAACGAGATATTCGACGAGATCGGCGATGCGATCTGAGAGCATTGCCTCACCCTCGAGCTGTGCAGCGTCAACCTCAGGCACGATTTACTCCTCGGCGCCCTCAGCGGCCTCAGCGGCAGCCTTAGCGGCCTCGGCCTCTTTGGCGAGCTGCTTCTTGGACTTCTTGACGACGGTCTCGGTCTTCTCGCCCTCGTTGGCGGCCTTGACCAGAGCAGCAACGGCGTCGGTGAGCTGAGCGCCCTTGGACTGCCAGTCGGCGATCTTCTCGAGATCGAGGTTGATGGTCTTGGGGGCGGTCATCGGGTTGTAGCGGCCAACCTCCTCGATGATACGACCGTCACGCGGGGCGCGGGAATCGGCGACGACGACACGGTAGTACGGACGCTTCTTAGCGCCGTGACGAGCAAGGCGAATCTTGACTGCCAAAGGAAACTCCTCCAACCAAGCAGCTTTAGGCTGCAACTACAAACAAACAGTTGAACATAATACGCCATCGACGCGGGCAGGTGAAGTCCGTGAGACCAACTTCTTCGGTGTAGTCGAGGGCAAATCCATATCTTAGACAAGAATTCGCGATTTGCAAGCACATCCACGCACCCCACATGAGCTGCGCGGTATACTCATGACATGGAAAGACGCGAACATACATACGGTTATGAGGATGCCATGGGCGTCATGCCGCCTCCCTGGACGGGTCCGGCGGTTGGCCTCATGGACCTTGATGCGTTTTTTGCGAGCGTGGAAATGCTCGATCATCCCGAATGGCGAGGAAAGCCGCTCATCGTGGGCGGAGACGCCGATTCGCGTGGCGTCGTGTCCACGTGTTCGTATGAGGCGCGTCGCTTTGGCGTGCACTCTGCCATGGCCTCGGCCGAGGCACGGCGCTTGTGCCCGCAAGCCATTTGGACACACGGGCACTTTGACCGATACCGCGAGGTGAGCGCGCAGGTCATGGCGATTCTCGCCGACGAGACCCCGCGCGTTGAGCGCGTATCCATCGACGAAGCCTTTATCGATATCACACCGGGTCGCTTTGCGCCCGAAGACCCGCTGCTGGTTGCGCGGCGTATAAGCGACCGTGTGGCAGGGCTGGGAGTGACCTGCTCCATTGGCGTGGGCTGCAACAAGACGGTCGCAAAGATCGCAAGCGAGCAGGATAAGCCGTTTGGGCTGACCATCGTGCGCCCCGGAACCGAGCAGCGCTTTTTGGCCGCGCTGCCGGTATCTGCCATGAGCGGCATCGGACGCTCGGCCGAGGAGCGACTGCGCCGCATGCGCATCTACACCCTCGGCGAGCTATCACGTGCACCGGAATCCACCTTGGCCTCTATTTTTGGCGTCAACGGCGAACGCATGCGCCAGCGTGCGCTGGGACTCGAAATCTCCGAAGTCACGAGTCTCGATGAGGAGCGTGAGGTCAAGTCGGTCAGCAATGAACGCACCTTTGCGAAAGATTTGACTGAGCGTGGGGATATTGAGGCGGCGATTGCGCTGTTGGGCGAGTCAGTGGGACGTCGCCTACGCCGTCAGGGACTAACGGGCGCCACGGTGACACTCAAGCTCAAATATTCGTACGGAAACGGTCGCTCGGCACAGCGCCGGCTGCCGCATCCGACCGACGATGAGAACATCTTTGTAGCGGTGGCGCTCGAGCTGCTCGACAACATCTGGCAGGAAGGCATGCATGTGCGCCTGGCGGGCATCGGCATGAGCGACTTCGACCATCAGGGCGGCATCCAGACCGACCTGTTCTGCGAAGTCGACGACCGCGGAGCCCAATCCAGCTACCGTCGCGACCTCTCGGTCGCCATCGACGCTGTCCGAGACAAATTCGGCGACACCGCCCTATCCTTCGGCCGCCAATCCCGCTTCAACGATTAACCGCCTTTGGGCAAAAAGAAAGCCGGGCAGGTGCGGAAAACCGCAACTGCCCGGCGATATGCGTGAGGGTAGCTAAACCCCGTCTCAAATGAGCTACTAGAGGAGGTTGAGGGGGAGCTGGGGGGCGTCTCCCCAGAGTTTCTCGAGGCGGTAGAAGTCACGGGCTTCGGGAGTGAAGACGTGGACGACAACCGAACCGTAGTCCATGAGCATCCAGGTCTTCTGCTCGCGGCCCTCGATGGAGAACGGATGCTCGCCGCAAGCCTCGGCGACCTTCTCCTCGATCTCGTCGACGATAGAATCGACCTGGCGGTTGTTGGTACCGGTGGCAAGCACAAAATAGTCGCACACATCGGAAAGCTCGGTCAGGTCGAGCACCTGAACGTCCTCGCCCTTCTTGTCGTAGGCGGCCTGCGCGGCGGCGCGGGCGACATCCTCGGCGGCGACCCCGCTCGCAGACAGCGAGGCGGCAGTGCGTTCGGACGTGGCGACGAAGCTCTTGTGCTCCACACCTTCAAGAATCTGCTCGTCGGTCATGGTCTCGTCGGCCATGGAATACCTCTTTCTAGACAGCCCGAGCTAGTGCAGCTGGGCGTAATGGTTGTAAATCGAAATAGCCGTGGGATAAAGATAGCGCCCGGACTGAATCACATAGACCAAACCCTGCGCAAAACAGGAGAAGAACAACTCGTCGAGCGTCGACTCCCCCACCATCTTGCGCAGCGCATGTGCATAGTCGCCGTGGCGGTTGGGCTCGATGGCATCGGCCACAAAGACCACCATATCGAGCGGCGTCATATCGCAGGCACCCACGGTGTGACGGTCGACAGCCTGAAAGACCGCCGGCGACAGCTCGGGAAAAAGCTGCGGAAGCTCATAGGCGGCAACAGGGCCATGCAAAAGCGGCGTCGCGGCAGAAGGAGAGCCGGCAATCTTAATGCCGTAATGCAGAGCGCGCGTGACCAGCTCGTCATCGGAAAGCACCTTGTCCCAGTCGTGGATCAAGCCGGCAGCAGCGGCATCAAAGCGGTCGACGCCGTAGACCTCGGCCAGATGAAGTGCGGTCTCGGCAACACCCAGCGAATGCACATAGCGCTTGCGCTTATCCTTCATGCGAACATCGAGCAGCTCTTGAATGCGCTTGAGCAGCGCGCGCTCATCGCCCTCAAACTGATCCTCTACCGACAACATAGACCCCCATCACTCAAAATCCTCTTGGCCCAAATCGGCATATAGCCTGCGCTTGCGAATGTAGCCGAGCACGGACTCGCTCGTAAGATAGCGCACGCTCATGCCGCGGGCAACTCGCTTACGAATGTTCGTCGAGCTGATCGCCAGCGCCGGAATCTGAATATAGCGCACGTCGAACGGCAGCCCCGACTCTTTGATTCGGGCACGCGCCGTATCGATATCAAAGCCCGGTCGCGTCGCCGCAATAAAGGTAGCAAGCTCAGCGATTCGTTCGGCATCATGCCAGGTCACAATATCGATAATCGCGTCGGCGCCCGTAATAAAGTAGAGCTTTACCTGCGGCGGGTAAAAGTCGCGAAGGGCATGAAGCGTATCGGCCGTATAGGTTACACCCGGACGGTCGATCTCGAACCGGCTCGCCAAAAAGGCCGGGTTCGCGGCGGTGGCGAGGACCGTCATGGCATAACGGTCCTCGGCAGGCGTCACCGGCTTGTCAAGCTTAAAGGCAGGAGAGCCCGCCGGCATAAAGAGCACAGCGTCCAAGTCGAGCGACTCGCGCGCCTGCTCGGCGGTCACCAGGTGCCCGTAATGGATGGGATCAAAGGTGCCACCCATAATGCCGAGCCTAAACTCCTGCCCGTCCTCTAGAGGAAGCTCGGGCAGACCGATTCCACCGCGCAGCGACATGGCTTACTCGCCCTCCGAGGTCTCGGCATCGCCCGCGGCATCCGCCGCATCGACAACCTCGACGCCCTCATCCGCAGCATCGGCCACGTCAATGGCTTCAACGGCAACGTCCTCGCCAGCATCCTCGAGCTCCTCGTACTCCGAGAAGTCCTCGGCGCCCTCAAAGTCAAAGGCGCGCTGGCAAATGCGGACCTCGTCGCCCGCACGGCAACCGGCCTTCTCGAGCGCGTCGTCAACACCCATACGCGCAAACTTATGCTGCAGGTAAATGACGGCTTCCTCGTTTTCCCAGTCGGTCTGGATGACCATACGCTCAATGGCACGACCGACCACGCGGAAGGCACCGGACTCTTCCTGAACAATGCGGAAACGCTTCTCACGCTGCAGGCGACGGCGCTCCCACTCATCGTCGCGCAGAACGACCGGCTCATCCGAGACAGCCAACTCGGCGCGCAGCTTAGCCACCTGCTCGCCCACGGCAAGCATCAGCGTATTGAGTCCGGCGCCCGTCACGGCAGACACGGCAAAGAACATATGTCCATCGTCGAGCGCTGCGCGCTTGAGGTCGGCAATCTTGTCGGCCGTGCCCGGCGCATCGCACTTGTTGGCAACGACGATCTGCGGACGCTCCGAAAGCTCGGCGCCATACTGCTCGAGCTCGCGGTTGATGATGCGGTAGTCCTCAACCGGATCGCGATCCTCAAAACCACCCGTCATGTCGACGACGTGCATGATCAGGGCCGTACGCTCAATGTGGCGCAGGAACTGGTGACCCAAGCCCTTGCCCTCGCTCGCGCCCTCGATAAGACCGGGGACGTCGGCAACGACGTAAGAATATTCGCCGGCACGCACCATGCCGAGGTTCGGCACGAGCGTGGTAAACGGGTAGTCGGCGATCTTGGGACGGGCGGCACTCATGCGCGCGATGAGCGATGACTTACCCACGGAGGGAAAGCCCACGAGCGCGGCATCGGCCATAAGCTTCATCTCGAGCTCAATCCAGTGCTCCTCGGCCGGTTCGCCCAGCTGAGCGAACGCGGGCGCGCGGCGCACCGACGTCACAAAGTGCGTGTTGCCCAGGCCGCCGGCACCGCCGGGCGCCACGACGACGCGCTCGCCATCGTGCACCAGATCGGCAATCTCGAACATCGGGGTCTGCGTCTCGGGGTCGAGCTCGCGCACCACGGTACCCATAGGGACCTTGAGAATCAGGTCCTCGCCGCTCTTACCGTTACGACGGGCACCCTGTCCGTGCGTGCCGCGCTCGGCGCGGAAGTGATGCTTAAAGCGGTAATCGATCAGCGAAGACAGCTGAGCATCGGCCTGGATGACGACATTGCCGCCACGACCGCCGTCGCCGCCATCGGGGCCGCCCTTGGGGACAAATGCCTCGCGCCTAAACGACATGCATCCGGCTCCGCCGTCGCCGCCGCACACGTTAATGCGGCTGATATCGGTGAACTGTGACAACAGAATCGCCTCCTACAAAAAAGAGGGAGACCCTTGAATCCTAAAACTCAAGTGCCTCCCACATATGTGCTCTATGAAGGGTGAATTACGCGTTCGCGAGCGGGCGTACGCTGACCCTGTGCTTGATACCCTTGTGGAACTCAACGGTACCGTCGACCAGCGCGAACAGCGTGTCGTCCTTGCCACGGCCAACGTTCTCACCCGGGTGGATGTGCGTGCCGTGCTGACGGACGAGAATCGTGCCCGTGGTTACCGTCTGGCCGGCATAGCGCTTCGTGCCAAGGCGCTGACCGCGGGAGTCACGGCCATTACGGGAGGAACCGAGTCCTTTTTTGTGTGCCATTGTGTATACCTACTCTTTCGTTACGAGTGTAATCTACTCGGCGACGGGAGCCTCGGCAACAGCCTCAGCCTCTGCCTTGACAGCCTTCTTGGCGCGGGAGGTAGCCTGAACCTTCACGATCTTCAGCTTGGTCAGCTGCTGACGGTGACCCTTCAGACGACGATAGCGCTTACGCTTGTGAAACTTGAAGACCAGCTGCTTCTCGCCCTTGAACTGCTCAACGATCTGAGCGGTAACCTTGGCCTTGGCCAGCTTGTCGGGATCGGTGACGATCTTCTTACCATCGTTGAGGAAGATAACCGGCAGGGTGATCTTGTCCCCCTCATTGCCCTCGATCTTCTCGACGGTGATGACATCGTCGGTGGCGACCTTGTACTGCTTGCCGCCCGTGTTAACGATTGCGTACATGTTTACTTGCCCTTCATGCATCAGTTAGTGCAACAGCCGAATATAGTAGCAGGCGAAAATACCCCCGTCAACGAGTATGTGAAGCAAATCCACAAGTTCGCACAGGTATGGGGCTGACGAGTCGGCCCTCGTCGTCCTCGCATGCTTGATTCTGACGCTCGACATCGTAGGAGCAGATGGTCACGAGGTCTTGCATACCGGTGGAAACAATAGGTGCATCCACGCCCGGGGTCAAGCCCTGCAACAAAACATCAGCAGCGGAAAGCAAAATTTCCGGACGCATGGAGCCCTCGTTGTCGGCATGGGTGTCGAGCATGAGCACCAAATGGTCCGGGCGCTCCCCCGCCGTGAGCTCATAGCCCACGAGCGTGTGATCCAAATCCAAGCGCTTGCTCTTTTTGCCGCGCGCGTAGTCGATGCCATGGTCCGCGCGCAGTGTGTCGATCGCACGACGCACCTCGTCGGCGCTTACGGGCGCCTCGGGATCCAAGTGCAGGTCGATGCGATACGACAGGCGCGTGAGCTGCGCCGTCAACGCCGGCGTGCGCACGTCGATGTACGCCGCCTCGATGGGCGCCAGATCGGCCGGAGACGCCGCAGCCAAGCGCCCAAACGCCTCGTCGAGCGCCACGAACTCGGTCATAAACAGGTCATACCATTCGCAGGTCGACGACGTACCCACCGGTAACGCCGAAGAGAAGCCCACGCGCATGTGCGGAGAGAAGCCCTGCGTGACGGCATAGGGAAGTCCCGCACGGCGCACGATGCGCTCAATGGTATGGATTACTTCGAGATGGCCCAGGTACTTAAGGCGATCGCGCTTGCCATAGCGAACACGAAGCCTAAAGAGCGTTGGATTGTCGGTCAGGCGCTCACTCATGCGCGATCACCCATCAATACATTCTTGGCGTGGACCGTGGGGCAGATCCCGCAGCCGGTGCACGACGTGCGGGTGCAGTCGGGAGTCGTGACACCCTCGAGCGAGCGACGGTACTCGCGCTCGAGGAAGCCGCGCGTGCAGCCGGGGCTCACGTGCTCCCACGGCAGGCGCCAGTCCAACTCGTAGGGCAGGTGCACGAGCTCATTGAGGTCGATGCCGTTTTTGGCAGCGGCTTCCTTCCAGTTATCGAGCGAGAAATGCTCTACCCAGGCGTCAAAGCGAGAGCCCGAGCGCCAAGCATCGATGATGACGGGCGTCATGTCACGACCGGCGCGGGACAGTGCGGCCTCGATGAGCGAGGTCTCGGCATCGTGGTAATGAACGCGGACGGCACGGTTGCGAACGCTCGTGATAAGCAGCTTCTGGCGACGCTTGACGTCGTCGTAGTCGAGCTGCGGGCACCACTGGAACGGCGTGGCAGCCTTGGGGATAAAGACCGAAACCGAGATGGACACCGAGATCGAGCCGCGACGAGCCTTGGGCACCACGGAACGACCGAGCTCCAGCACGTGATCGGCCAGATTGGCGATGGCCACGATGTCCTCGTCGCGCTCGCCGGGAAGGCCCATCATAAAGTAGAGCTTCATGCGGTTCCAGCCGGCCTCGAAGGCCGCCTTGGACGCACGGTCCAGGTCCTCCTCGGTCACGTTTTTGTTAATGATGTCGCGCATGCGCTGGCTGCCGGCCTCGGGCGCGAACGTCAGGCCGCCCTTCTTTTCGCCGGCAACCGACTCGGCCATATCCACGCCAAACGAATCCAGGCGCTGCGACGGAATAGACACGCGAATACCCGTATCCTCCAGGCGACGGTTGAGCCTGCCGAGCACGTCGC
The DNA here is from genome assembly GCA_900544385.1 of uncultured Collinsella sp. Classification (GTDB taxonomy): domain Bacteria; phylum Actinomycetota; class Coriobacteriia; order Coriobacteriales; family Coriobacteriaceae; genus Collinsella. The sequence goes on along the minus strand of UQVD01000022.1, from coordinate 11,253 downwards.
GAATGCAGGAGTGGTCGGTCGTGGAGAGCGAGGTCAGCGACACCTCGTCATAGCCGGTCTTTTCCAGACCCTGAATCACCGACGAGACGATCTGGTCGGCCGAGCGCTCGCGCACCGGGCGATACGTCATGCCGGCCTGGCAAAAACGACAGCCGCGGGCGCAGCCGCGCAGGATCTCGATAGACAGGCGGTCGTGAACTAGCTGCGCATAGGGTACGCACGACTGCGACAGCGGATTCGTGGCGCCGAAATCCTCGACGACGCGTTTGTAGACCACAGTAGGCGCATCCTTGCCTTCACGCGGCACGGTGTAGCCATGCGGCGAGCAGGGCTCGTCGTGACGAACCTCATAGAGCGACGGCACGTAGTTGCCGGCAATGGATGCAAGCTGCTCAACAATCTGCGCGCGCGGGACCCCTTCGTCACGCAGGCGGCGATGCAGCTGGCAGGTCTCGAGCAGCGATTCCTCGCCCTCACCGATGAGGATGGCATCGAAGAAGGCCGCGTACGGCTCGGGGTTGTACACCGAGGGGCCGCCGGCGATGATAATGGGGTCGTCCTCGGTGCGGTCAGCCGCTAACAGCGGAATACCAGCGAGGTCGAGTGCCTCGAGGAAGTTCGTCACCGCCATCTCGTGCGGCACATGCAGACCGACGATATCAAACGAAGCGACCGGCGCTGCACCCTCGAGCGACAGCAGCGGAATACCCGCCTCGCGCATGGCATCACCCATATCGGGCCACGGCACATAGCCACGCTCGCAGGAGATGCCCTCGGCCTGGTTAAGGATGTTGTAGAGGATGGCGATGCCCTGGTTGGGCAGACCGACCTCGTACACATCCGGGTAGATCAGGCAGCAACGGTAGTCGGCATCGGCCTTGGAAAGCGTGCCCCACTCGTGATCGATATAGCGACTCGGCTTCTCGACCTTGGCGAGCAACGGCTCAATTAAATGAAAACAGTCTTGGTATGCAACGCGCAACGGAAAACCCCTAAGCAGCGAGATCTGATGCGTCCTGATAGGACGCCATAGGACGGGTAGCGCCCGCGACCGTGGTCACCAGATCGCGAACGCGGGAGAACGTGGCAGTGACCACCTCGTTGGCACGGCTGTAGTCGACATCGCGCTCGTAGAGCGAAACGAGCGCACGGCCCATGCCATAGGTGCCCGCGGCGGCAGTGAGCGCCTTGACGGCAAACCCAATATGCGGCGTCTGCTTGACAAGTGCGCGGGTGACCGCTCGGATCACAAGACCGCCGGCAAGCACGCCCGCGACCTCGTAGCCGCGCTCAGGCTTAATGCCGCGTCCAAAGACGGCAGCGAGCTCAAAGAGCATGCCCACCTGCGCCAGCGCCATAACGGGATAATCGGCACCCGGCAAAAACACCAGCGCACCGGTCGCCATATTGGTGAGCGCGCACGAGGTGATGATACGATTGGCCGCCGCGATGCGCATGAAGGCAAAGTTCGCCGCAAAAGCCGTTTCCTTATCGGTGCGATCGAGAATCCAGCGGGCAAGCGTCTCGAGCAGATACGTCTTATCGGTTGCCGCTACCACGCCGAGCATGGGCGTGGACTCCTCGATAAACGGCACCTCCACAGCAGACTCGGCAAGCACGCACACGGGCGCACCGGCGATCACGAGCTCCTGCACGGCACTCTCCAAGCGGTCGGAACCACGCGAGAGCACCAGCACCACATCGGTATCGGTCTTTGGAGCAATTCGCTCCTCCCCCAGACGCTCGACGCGCACAATGCCCGAGGTCGTCTGCGGCACAAAGGCGTCACGCACCGTCTCGGCCAGAAAGCGCGAGGCGGACGAATCCAGATAGACCGAGACGCGCACCGGCGTATCGGAATCCTTCTTAACGGACGCGCCCATCTTAAAAGCGCGGGTCAGCTTATCTACGGGAATTTTCATAGCAAACCCCTCCAGCGGTTACGCGGCGCCCGAACGATGCCGCCATATGGATTGTACGATACCCACCGTCAGCAGCTGGATCATCATCGAAGACGAACCAAAGCTAATAAACGGTAGCGGAATACCGGTAATCGGCATCATGCCGATGCACATGCCGATGTTCTCGAAGGTCTGGAATGCCCACATGCCGACGATACCTACGCACGACAGACGCAGGAACAGCGACTCACACTTAAAGGCGACGCGAATCGTCGAAAAGATCAGCAGCACGTAGAGGCACAAGAGAAAAAAGGAACCGCAAAAACCAAAGGTCTCGGACAGGAAGGCGAAGACGAAGTCGGTGTGGAACTCAGGCAGAAAGCCGCCGGCCGACTGCGTCGCATGGCCCAAACCCTTACCAAAGAAGCCGCCCGAGCCAACGGCGATAAGCGACTGCTGCAGGTTGTAGGCATCGTCCGAATCGGCATTATCGGGGTCGATAAAGACCGTCAGACGGTTCATCTGATACTGCTTGATGAGCACATCGTGGCCGAGCAACGAATCAAAGACCGAATCGAGCGCCAGAACGAGGGCCACCAAGCCCACGAGAAGGGCCAGGGTCGACAGCACCCATTCGCGGCGTGCACCGCTCATACAAATGACGATGGCGCCCGAAACCAGCACGACCAGGCCCGAGCCCAGGTCGCCCATGGCAACGACGGCCAAAAACGGAATGGACAGCATGCCGCAGAGCTTGACGTAGTCGCGAACGGTATCGATGCGACCGTTATACTGCGAGCCAAGCGTAGCAATAAAGAAGATGGTGATGAGCTTGGCAAGCTCAACCGGCTGGAATGTCAAGCCGATACCGGGAATCTTGATCCAGCCCGTCATGCCCAGACCGCCCGTATAGGACAGACCCGGAATCTTGGGCGAGAGGATCACGATCAAGTCGATGACGAGCAACGCCGTCGAGAAATTGGAAATACCGCGCAGATCGGTACGCCAGACCAGCACCGCCAGCACCGCTCCGATGCCAATTCCCAGCAGATGGCGTGAGAACGAGGCATCGGCCTTAAACTGCGAAGCCGACCAGATAATGATGGCACCGTAGGCGACGAGCGCCACTGTAGCCACGAGCACACCGATATGCACCTTTTGGCGAAACGTGCCGCGCGAGGCCGAAAGTTGCTTGTTGACGCGGTCCAGGCTGCTGCGAGAGCCGGTCTTGGTTGAACGGAACAGATCCGCCGGAGAAAAATCCATCGCAACCTCCTATCGAACCGAAGAATCGCCCGAGGCCGAAGAGGTATCGGGCTCGTCATAAATCACACCGAGCACGTCGCGCACGACATGCATCGCGGTATCTGAGCCGCCGCCGCCCTGCTCCAGGACGGTAGCGATGACATACTTGGGGTCATCGGCCGGTGCATAGGCGCAGAACCACGCGTATTCGTCCTCACCGCTTTTCTCGCCCGTGCCCGACTTGCCGTATACCTGCGGCGTCAGGGTGCCAAAGTGAGCCGCCAGGGACGTCGATGCCGTGTAAATCACGTCGTGCATGCCGTTGCGCACAAGAGCCAAATCCGAATCGCTGTTGATCTTGGCCTCCAGGCGCTTCTTCTTGCCCTTGCCGTTGTATTTATAGGCATCGCCGTCGCCATCGCGCGACACGGCAGACAAAAACACGTGAGGCACGTACTGTTTGCCGCCGTTGGCAAGACCCATATAGGCACACGCCATCTGCAGGGGCGTCACCAGAATGTCACCCTGACCGATGGCAATGTTGGTCATATCGCCGGCATTCCACTTGCGGTCCTCGGCAGAGGCGTCGGTGAAGTACGACTCTTTCCACTCGGCATCGGGAATACGGCCCGCGCCCTCACTCGGCAGATCGATACCGCAGGTCTTGCCTAGACCCCAGCGACGAAAGACCTCCTGCAGGCCCTCGGAATGTTTCTCGTCATAAAAGAACGCCTTGCCCATGTCGTAGAAGACAGGGTCGCACGAGTTGGCGATTCCCGACTGCAGCGTCATGGTGCCGTGGCCGGAATGCAGCCAGCAGTACTTGCCCCACGACTTGCCCAGACCCGTCCAATAACCCGTGCAGTTGGTCGTCTGCCCCGACGTGTAGGTTCCAAACTCAAGACCGGCCAGCGCCGAGAGCGGCTTGATGGTCGAGGCCGACATGTACTGTCCGCTAATGGCGCGGTTGAGCAGCGGGTGCGAACCCTTGTCATCATTGAGCTCGGTCCACACGTCATTTGAGACGCCGCCAATAAAGACGGACGGATCGAACTTGGGCTGGCTCGCCATGCCCAGGATCTCGCCATTGTTGGGATCGAGACACACTACAGCGCCGTTGCCGGCATTGCTGTAGCCAGTGGTCTTGGCAAGCTCGATAGCGCTCGCCAGCGCCGTCTCGCAGGCCTGCTGGATCTTAAGGTCGAGCGTGAGCTTAATGTCGGAGCCGGCCTTCGCGGGCACGGCGCCGGCCTGACCGGTCACATTGCCCGAGGCATCGACCTTGACGGTCTGCTCGCCACGAATACCCTGCAGCAGGTTTTCGTAGTAGCTCTCAACGCCCGCCTGGCCTACGATATCGCCCGACTGGTACGTAATCTTGCCAGCAGAAGCATCTTCATCGCCAGAGGTTTTCTTATTCTGGGCCTCGAGCTGCTCGGAGGTAATGGTGCCGGTATAGCCCAAGATATGGCATGCCGTCTCGCCATATGGATACTGGCGCTCGGTACGCTCGGCAATCTTGACGCCCGGGAACTCGCCGGCATGCTCCTGAATATAGGCAACCGTGGAGCGACGGACGTCCGTCGCGATGGTATGTAGGCTCTGGGCGCCCTCTGTATTGTCCTGAATATTGCGAAGGACCGCCACGTAAGGCATTCCAAGCACGTTGGCAAGATGGCGAACCAGAACCTCATCCTCGGCAAGGTCGCGGTAGGCCACGACAGCCAGTGAGGGACGGTTCTGGACAAGCGCCACGCCATTGCGGTCGAGGATGCGACCGCGCACAGCGGGTGTTGTAACGGTGCGAGTCTGATTACTATTGGCCTGCTTCTCGTAATAGTCCGACGAGACCATCTGCATGCCCCACAGCTTGACGGCAAGCGCCGCAAACATCGCGCCCACACCCGTGGTGAGGATGGAAAAGCGGCCCTTGAAGGCGGTCGCCGCGGTATTGCCCTCGCCCTCGGTGGCGCGCGGGGCCGTTCCATGCTGCGTATCGTAGGTAAAACGGGAATCGCCGCGACGCATGATGACCAGCGCGACCACGATGGCCACAACCAGCACGATACCGGCGATAATAACCGTCAACTGGGAAGACATCTACGGGCCTCCCCTATTTGAGCTTGCGGGTCTTGGGCTTAAAGCGCATACCCGCCTGGCGTCCGCCACGTGCGGAGAATCCATAGCCGGACTGCGGCACGACGCCGGACATCAAAAACGGAATGGCAACCAGACCCGTCAGGATCGAGGACGGCAGCGCATGGCCGAAGATCGCCACGACAAAGCTCGTCTCCAAACCCATAAACAGCAAGATGATGCTGTAGATCACATTAATGACGAGCGCAAAGGCGCCCACAGTGACGCCGCGCGCACTCGGGGTACCGCCCGTCTGACCGACGGCGCTGTGCACCAGGGCAAAAGAACCCACGGTCAGCAGGAGCGACATAACGCCCACCGGCACGGCAGCGGACAGGTCATAAAACAAGCCGCTGCAAAAACCGCACACGACGGCACGGGTCGGGTCGCCCGAGAACACGCTTAGGCACACCAGGATAATCATGAAGTTGACGCGACCTCCCGCAATGGAGATCTGCGGTGCCAGGCCTGCCTGCAGCAGCACACACACAATGGCGGCGATTACAAACGTGCGGGAGCTCATCCCCTGCTCGTGTAGATCCATGGACATGCCCCCTATTCGCTCGAGCCAGAATCGGTCGTCTCGGACGTGTCGGAACTGTCATCCGAGCTCTCGTCCTTCGTCTTGGTCGCAGCATCGCGCGACGTTCCCTGCGGCGTGCTGTTGGCCGTGCTCACGTCCTCATCCGAGGCCGACTGTTCGTCGGTCAGCGAGGTGATGACCAGCACTTCCTCGTTGTTCTCGGCCGTGGTCTGAGCGCGCACCACAATGGTGTAGTACACGTCGTTTGCGGATTTCTCAACCGACGAGACGGTGCCGAGCGGAAGGCCCTTGGGGAACACGCCACCGATGCCAGAGGTCACGATGATATCGCCAACCTTAACGTCGGAGTCGACGCTCACGTACTCAAGACGCAGCGTGCCGTCAGCCTGACCCTGCAGCATGCCCTGGGCGCGCGTGTCCTGTACCATGGCGGACACACCCGAGTTCTCGTCGCCAATAAGGCGCACGGTAGAGGTCTTGGCCGATACCTCGATAATCTGACCGATAACACCGGCAGAACTCGTCACGGGCATGTTGATGGTAAGGCCGTCGGCAGAGCCCTTGTCGATGGTTACGGTCGAGGTCCAGGCATCGCCCGAGGCACCAACGATACGAGCAGCGGTCGATTTGAGGTTGTAGGTCGACTGCAGGCCGACCAGCCCCTCCAGACGCTCGGCGGTCTTTTGAGCCTCGGAGAGCTCAGCAACCTTAGAGGTCAGCTCCTCGTTTTGCTTCTTAAGCTCGTCAAGCGTGTCCTGCGACGCCGTAAGGTTAGAGAACACGTTGCCGATCGCATTGAAGGGGGCCGCCACAGCCGAGCCCACAAAGCGCACCGGCGAGGTAATCGTCGTCACGCCCGAACGCACGGCATGAATCGGTCCTGCCTCGCCCTCGCGGATGTAAAACGTGAGCAGCAACACCGAAATCAGGCTGAAAACAATCAACGGGCGCATACCCGTTGATTGTCGCTTGGTATTCAGATTTGTGGAGAAACCCGAAGATCGTGCCAAATGGAATCCACCTTTTGGAAATTAAGCATTGGTCTGGACGAAGCCGCCATCAAACGCATTGGCCTCGAGCACGCGGGCACAGCCGTTAACGACGTTATCGAGCGCCGTGGGGCTGACGTTGACCGAAACACCGGTCTCATCGCGCAGGCGCACGTCGAGACCGCGCAGCAGCGCGCCGCCACCAGTCAGCAAAATGCCGTAGTACATAAGGTCCGAGGCAAGATCGGGAGGCGTAGCGTCGAGTGCGTCCTTGACGGCCTTGGCCATCTCGTCGAGCGGCTTGTTGAGCGCGCGACGAATCTCCTCGCTCTCGATGCGCACGGTCTTGGGCAGACCGGTGATCACGTCGCGGCCGTTGACCTCGACGTCGAGCTCGTCCTTGAGCGGCACGGCGGAGCCGACCTTGATCTTGATGTCCTCTGCCGTACGCTCGCCGATGGCCAGGTTGTAGGCATCACGAACGTGCGTGAGGATGGCCTGATCGAACTCGTCGCCGGCAATACGGATGGACTGCGAGACGACGATGCCACCCATAGCGATAACGGCAACCTCGGTGGTACCGCCACCGATGTCGATGACCATGGAGCCGGTGGGTTCCTCGACGGGCAGGTCGGCGCCGATAGCGGCAGCCATGGGCTCCTCGATCAGGTAGGCCTGGCGGGCGCCGGCCTGGATCGTGGCCTCAAAGACGGCACGCTTCTCGACCGACGTGACACCGGAGGGAACGCAGACGACAACGCGCGGACGCGGGGTCCACGGATAGCGCTTCTCAGACGCCTTGTCGATAAAGTAACGGAGCATGGCCTCGGTAACATCGAAGTCGGCGATGACGCCGTCCTTCAGGGGACGAACGGCCACGATGTTGCCGGGCGTACGGCCGAGCATGCGCTTTGCCTCGATACCGACCGCGAGGATGCGCTCGTCGTTCTTGTCGATGGCGACAACAGAGGGCTCGCGAATGACGATGCCCTTGCCACGCACGGAGACAAGCGTATTTGCGGTGCCGAGGTCGATGGCAAGATCGCCCGCATAGCTACCGAAGAACATATCCATCAAAGAAAACAACGCAACTCCTGATGTGTTGGATGATTGCTGGAAAACTACTAGCTCATCATACTAGCGCAAGCCCGGCACCTCACTTGCGGTGAAGCGCCGGGCAAAGCTAAATCCCATAAGGTCACTACTGGTTGTCAGCAGCCGAGAAATCCATATCGAGCGAGGAAACGGCCCAGCCGATATGGTTATCGGAGCGCACGAATTTGACGGTGTACTCCTGCTCGCCGCCCTTGGACAGCGATGCCTTCACCTTGGCGGTCGTCTCGGTCATGGACTGATCCATGCCCTCGACGGACACGGTGGCACCCTGCGGAATCGAGGAGATGATCATCGACTTGGCGTCCTCGGACAGGCTCGAGGCCAGGCAAGACTCGGCCTTTGCGGTGTCACCGTCGCCGGCAGCCTGGAACAGATCGGTGATAACCGACTCCTGCGAGGGGAAGCCAAAGCCGCGCGTGTAGGCAAAGCCCAGACCGCCCGCAGCAATCAAGATGAGCAGAAGCAGCACGATGAAGACTTTGAGACCCGTGTGGCGATGGCGACGACGGACCTTGGCCTGCTTACGATCCTGACGGTCCTGCTGGACCATCTCGGACTCGGACAGCGTAAAGAAGCCGGTGTCCGAGGGATCGGGCATAAACTGACCGGTCGCGCCCGTAGGATCGAGCGGATCGACGGCAGGAGCGTCCATCGCGGGCGCCGGAGCCGTGGCCATAGCCGTCTGGGCAGACAGCGCGGCAAGCGAATCGTGCACGCGGGCAAGCTCATCGGCCTGCTCGGAGGTGAGCTGGTAGATGCCATCGGCAGTAGCGGCGTTAAAGGCGTCGAGTGCGTCGGAGGGGCGGCCGGCGGCAGAAAGTGCCTGACCCATGCCGGCGTTGAGCGCACGCGTGTCGTCGCGGGGGCCGGCAAAGTCGATAGCCGTGCGGTAGGTCTCCACGGCATCCGCCGGACGGCCGAGCTTAATGAAGCAACGACCAAGCTCGCCCAGTGCGGCGGCAGGAGCCGGATTGGCGCCGTCGATGGCAGCCTGACGGAAGGCGGTTCCCGCGTTGGCATAGTCGCCCGACTGGAACAGCGCATTGCCCAGGCCGAGATAGGCCTTGAACGGCGTGGCATAGGAAGCATCCTGCGTAGCGGCAGAGAACGCCTGAGCGGCCGTCGTGTAGTCGCCCACGGCCGCGAGTGCCTTGCCGCGGTTGGTGAGCAGCGCGCCGCGCTTGCCGTAGGTGCCGTCATTGAGGGCAGCGGCGTAGGCCTCGGCGGCCTCGGCATACATGCCCAGGTGCATCAAGGCGTTGCCACGAAGGTGATCGGCCTCGCCCATAATCTCATCGGGAGTTTTTGCCGCCCCAAGCATCTGGGCTGCAGCGGAAAAATCACCCGCGCGGTAAGCGGCGCGGCCCTGTTGGATCAGCTGGCTATTCAAGGAAGTCCCCTTTACTCGTGAACGATCTCGACATGGACGATCTCGTCGCCGGCACGCAGCTGCGAAATCACATCGAGACCCTCGACCGTGGTACCAAAGACGGTGTAACCGGAATCGAGGTTATGCTGGGCACCCAGGCAGAAGTAGAACTGCGAACCCGCGGAATCGGGGTCCATGGAGCGTGCCATGGCAAGGGCACCATCGACATGGCTGTTGCGCGGATTGGTGGCAAACTCGCCCTTGATGCAGTAGCCGGGACCACCGGTACCGGGCATGCCGTCAGGGCCCTCAAGACCGGCAGCGACGTCGGCGCCGGACATATCGCGGGTATTGGGGTCGCCGCCCTGAATGACAAAGCCGGGCACATAGCGATGGAACTTAAGGCCATCATAGAAACCCATCGTGGAAAGCTCGCAGAAGTTCGCGACATGAATGGGAGCGCCCTCACCGTCAAACTTGACCTTGATGGTACCCTTCGACGTCTCGATAACGGCGCACTCGTCGCCGGCAAGCTGATACTCGGGCGTGTAGAGCTCTTTCTTAAAACCAAACATGTGGTTCCTTCCTCGTGCGTTTAAAGCATATTTGTACGAATTGTAGCAATAAGCATGCGCTTACATCAATTGCGCACGTAGGTTATGCCGACTATGGCGAACTAATTTTAGGAACGCTGCTGCGGCTTCCAGGAACCCACATTGGCGTCGTACTGGTTCAGTGCGCTGTTGCCGCCCTGCGCGATGGGCGCCAGGATATCGCTTTGGTGGGAACTCATCGACTCACCATCGGGAATGGCCAGCGAGATGTCCCAGCTCTGACAGATCACGTCGACACGCTCGTACATCCACTCGGCAAGCTGCTTTAAGTGGGCGATGTCATCCGCATAGACCGTATCGTCCTGATACTTAAGGTTGTTAAGCTCATCTTGCGTCTTTTTGATCTGGTCGCGCAGGGCGTAGGCACCCTGCGACAGCTCCTGACGGGTGGACAGTGGCGTTCGAAGATAGCCATTGTTAAAAGAATCGATGACCTCGCCGATCTGGTCCTCGTCACCGTAGGACACGATGGTCTGATACAGACCGTCGAGCCTGGTATAGAGCTGATCATCGGTGAGCACAGTTTCTTCCTGGACCACCTCGGCAGAATCGTCCTGCTTGGTATCGTCCTCAGTCGCCTCGCCCTTTTGGCGCGTGGGGAAGGTCGTCTGCGCGGCCTGGCCAAACTGGTCATAGAAGCCAGGCATGACACCCATGGGATCGGCCGTCACGAACCAATACGCACCACCGCACACGACGGCAAGGACCGCGATGACGATGAGCGGCTTGGGGATATGACGCTTGTGCTTGTGATAGGCGTCCTCGTCGGGGTGCACCTTGCGCTTGGGTTTTTGAGCATCGTCATGCAGGGAAACGGGCGTGGGAATATCGACCTTGGGGATACCGAAATCCTTATCGAAAGCCGGCAGCACGCAGGTCTCGTTAGGATCAGCGGCATCCGAAAGCACCGCAGCGGCAGAGGCCGGCGCATGCGGCACCTCGGTATCGATCTGCTCTTGCGTTAGGCGCGGAAAGCCCGCCGTGCGGCCCGCTGCCAGGTCGGATGCGGCCGCGTCCTCGGAGAGGATACCCGGAGCGGGGCGTCCGCATTTGGGGCACGTACGATCATGCGGAGAAAGACGGGCACCGCAGCCCTCACAGAACACGAACTCGGTGTGCTCGGGACCATCGCCCGGACCCACATAGGCGTTGCAGTAGGGGCAGAACGAGGCGCCGTCCTCGATAGTCTTAAGGCAATGCGGGCAGATCACGGCATCCTCTTTTCGAAGCAATTCAAACAATCGAGGTTAGAGCATAACATCGCCACGGCCCCACAGGAACAAGGCACCCTGTCTCTTATACACATCTCCGAGCCCACGAGACCGATCAGTATCTCGTA
>UQVD01000021.1 GCA_900544385.1 uncultured Collinsella sp. | reverse complement strand
CGAGATACTGATCGGTCTCGTGGGCTCGGAGATGTGTATAAGAGACAGAGATGAAGCACAACCACGAGCATCTGGAGGGCGAGCAGGCCAAGGACCCCTTCTGCATCACGCATCCCGACACCGACTGGCGCGCGTGCATCGCGCATGCCGAGAAGATCGGCCTGGGCACGAGCAAGTACGAGCTCATCGAGGTCAAGTAGCGTCTAGCTATTGGACAAATCAAGCGTTTTTGTAGCGCAGCGTTAGCAAAAGCCGCCCGTGAGCACAGCGCTCGCGGGCGGCTTTTCGGAAGTGCTAAGGGGTCAGATAGACTGGTAAACCGTCCTATTTGCCTAAAAATTCTTGTCGAGGAAGTCGTCGACCGTGTTCCAGTAGAGCTCGGGGTCAACTTGCGCGCTCTTGGCGTGGGTGGCGCCGTGGATAGTGAGCTTCTGTTTAACCTTGCTGGCGCACGCGTCGTAGTTTTGGTCGAGCATGCTGTACGGCACAAAGGTGTCCCGGTCGCCGTGGATAAACAGCATGGGAACCGTCGCATGTTTGAGTTGCTCCACACTGCTCGCCTTATGAAAGTCGTAGCCCGCGCGCACGTTGCACACCAAGTCTGCTACATCGAGCAAGGGAAAGCTGGGCAGGCCGAACACGTCCTTGAGCTGCAGAGAAAACTCGTCCCAAACACTCGTATAACCACAGTCCTCGATAATGCATTTCACGTTTGCAGGCAGAGATTCCCCCGCGACGTTCATAGCGGTTGCTGCACCCATCGATTCGCCAAAGACAAGAATGCGCGCCTGGGGGTCAGCCTGAACGATTTGCTCGATCCATGCGACGATATCGAGGCGCTCGGGCCAGCCCATGCCGATATAGTCGCCGCCGGAGCGCTCGTGGGCACGGGCGGCGGGTGCGAGTACGTTCATGCCGCGGTCGTGGAATCGCTTGACGTATCGGGCCATACCGATGGGCTCGTTGGTATATCCATGCAGGCAGACGGCGTAGTCGTGCGTGCTCTCCGAGGCGGCAAAATACCAAGCGGCGAGCTCGGTTCCGTCATCTGCGGTAAGGCTGCTGCTCTCGCGATTCTCTTTAAACCACGCCCGCGCCTCGGTTTCCTCGGCATCCGGCTGCTCACCTTTTTTGTCGTCTTTGCCATCCTGCATCATCTTCATGGTGTACGGCGCTTGGGGATTCAGGGCAAAGTCGAACAAGAAGTTGCCGGCAAACCCCAGCAGCGCGACAACGAGCACCAGCGCAACGACGCCGGCTATCTTGAGCTTTCGATGGGAACGTGCGTTTTGAGACATAAGAAGCTTTCCTATAAGATGTTAATACATCAACATTAATGCAAGCGCATTATGGACGTTCGCCGTTGATGCGTCAACAGACAAAGAATGGGTAAACAAAGGGTCACGTATGGTGCAAATTTCGCACGTACCTAGACGCTTTGATATAGTGTTGAGAACTCTTTACGTTGGAGGATGTAACCGGCATGTCCGATTCGAGCGACAGTTCTAAGCCGCGACCCAAGACCGCGGCCGTTCCGCACTACACAGTGGGGGAGGAGATCATGAACTCCGTCACCCATGGTGTCGGCTGCCTGCTGGGTATCGCGGGTCTGGTGCTCCTGATCGTATTCGCTGCCCTGCGCGGCGGAGGCCCGGCCCACATGGCCGCGGCAATTGTCTATGGCGTCAGCATTATCCTCGAATATCTAGCCTCCACGCTCTACCACGCGATTCAGCCCGCGCGCGCCAAGCGCGTGTTTCGCATCATCGACCACGGCTGCATCTACCTGCTCATAGCCGGCAGCTATACGCCGTTTTGCCTCATCACGCTCGCAAACGACGGCGGCGCTGTGCTGTTCTTTGCCGTATGGGCCATCGCCATTATCGGCATCGCCCTCGAGTGCTTTATGCGCGAGCGTCAACCGCACTGGGTAAGCGGCCTGGTCTACCTGCTGATGGGCTGGCTCGTTGTCTTTAAGCTGCCCGAACTTGTGGCGCTGCTCAACCCCGTGGCACTTGCCCTGCTCGCCGTCGGCGGCGTGTGCTACACCGCGGGCGTGCCGTTCTATATCGCCAAAAACGTGCGCTATCTTCACAGCGTGTTTCACCTGTGGGTACTCGCCGGCAGCATCTTCCAGTTCATGGCGGTGATCCTCTTCGTAATCTAGCGACCACGCCTGCGCGCCCGCGTCCTTGTTTGGGCGCCGGTGCAATTGCCGTATCCGCCGTCAACGTTTTAATCCGACGTCCCGAATCTTGGAGGTTCGAGAAACTCCCGATGGACATAACCATCTCCCTTATCACCACCCTCGTTTTGACCCTCATCAACGGCTACTTCTCTATGTCCGAGATGGCGCTCACCACGGCCAAGCGCGCCGTGCTGGAGCACGAGGCCGAGGAAGGCGACAAGCGCGCCGAGCGTGCCATTAAGCTGGCTGCCGACTCCGACCAGCTGCTCGCCACCATCCAGGTCGCCATCACGCTCGTGGGCTTCGCCTCGTCCGCCGTCGCCTCGACGAGTCTGTCCGACCCGCTCGCCACGTGGCTCATGAGTTTTGGCATCGCGCCGCTCTCCGCCATCGCGCGCGGCCTGGCGCCGGTCATCATCACCGTCGCGGTCGCCTTCGTATCCATCGTGATCGGCGAGCTCGTCCCCAAGCGCATCGGCCTGGCCAATGCCGAGGGCGTGTCCAAGCAGGTCGTGGGCCCGCTTTCCGTGTTCCAAAAGATCGCCCGTCCGCTCGTGTGGCTGACCGGCGCTTGCTCCGATGGCCTGGCCCGCATCCTGCGCATCAAGAGCGCCGACGACCGCCAGAACGTCTCGGAGGAAGAGATCAAGTACATGGTCTCGGAGCAGGACGACCTGCTCGACGAGGAAAAGCGCATGATCCACGAGATCTTCGACCTGGGCGACACCGTTGCCCGCGAGGTCATGGTGCCGCGCGTGGACACCACCATGTGCGAGGACGACGAGACGGTCGCCGACGTGCTGTCCACCATGCGCCAGACCGGCTTTAGCCGCATCCCCGTCTATCACGAGGATCCCGACAACGTCGCGGGCATCGCGCACATCAAGGACCTGATCCAGCCCGCGCTCGACGGCAAGGGCGACCAGCCCATCGCCAGCTATTTGCGCGACGCCACCTTTGTACCCGACACCAAGGACATCCTGCCGCTGCTGTCCGAGATGCAGACCTCGCACGACCAGATCGTGGTGGTCGTGGACGAGTACGGCGGTACGGCCGGCATTATCACCATCGAGGACATCGTCGAGGAGATCGTCGGCGAGATCGAGGACGAGTTCGACCCCGACAACAAGTATCTCACGCGCCTTTCGCGCCGCGAGTGGCTCGTTGATGGGCGTTTTTCGTGCGATGACGCGATTGAGCTTGGTTGGCCGCTCGAGGAAAGCGATGATTATGAGACCATCGCCGGCTGGATCTTGGAGCTTTGTGACTCGGTGCCCGACATCGGAGAGGTGTTTGAGGTCGCGGGGTACAAGTTTAAAGTGCAGTCGATGCGTGGCCAGCGCATCTCGCTCATTCGCGTGATCGCTCCGGCCGAAACCGATAAGAAGGATTCCGAGTCTTCGGCAGAGAAGCCGGCGGCGTCGGGTGCGGGCTCTGTGGATCCGCACGATGGCGACGAGTAGGGCGAGGAAGAGTAGGGGAGAGTTATGGCAGGCCTGTTCAACATCCTTAAGGTCACCGTCAGCGAGGACAAGATCTGCGCGCATGTGCTGGTGAACCCCGGCATGCCGCTCATGACCTCGGAGGATATCGAGGCCACGGCGCGCGTGTATTACCTGGTGCCGGCGATTGCCAAGCACCTGTGCCTGGGTGATTCCGGTCGCGAGTTCCAGGACTGCATGGGCCAGACCGAGCTCTGCCATCTGCTTGAGCATGTGACGGTTGAGCTCATGAACGAGACCGGTCTTGCCGGTAGCATCTCGTGCGGCCGCACGCGCGTAAGCGAGCACGACGAGCGCGTCTTTGAGGTTGAGCTTTCGTGCCCCGACGACGCACTGGCCATTGGTGCGCTGTCGTCGGCCACCTTTATGATGGACTGGGCGTACCTGCACGCCGACCAGCCTGCCCCCGACGTGGAAGGCACGGTCGCGGGCTTGCGCAACCTGGTGCTGGGCATGCGCGCCGAGGCCGAGGGCAAGGATCCTCACGAGGCCGTTGCCGCTGCGAACGGCGAAGATGCTGCCGAGGACGAGGGCGCTGACGAGGGCGATGCGCCGGTCGATGCCGAGCCCGTTGCCGACGCGACCGCCGAGCCCGTTCCCACCGAGCCCCAGGGCGTCCCCAACTTTGACGACGAGCCCCAGGTGGCGATTGATACCGAGGGCGCGGTTGCCGAGAACCACGAGGCCTCCGCTGCCGTCTTTGGCGGTGCGGCGACGGTTCCGGCAGGACCTGCGCATGAGGGCGGCCTGCCGCTCGTGGACGGCGCCGGCGAGGACCCGGGTGCCACGGTGGCCATGCCGGCTATGCCTCAGGAGTAGGCCTACGCGTTTATCACCATCACGTACCTGCGCCTTTGCCGTACGCAGATGAGCGGAGCGGCAAGTGATGCGCTGCGGGTATAATGGACAGCATTCAAACGGTGGGCACCGACGTGCCCGCAGGAGAGGAATGATCATGGGTAAGACTTTCAGCTTTGTCTCCGGCGCACTTTTTGGTGCCGCTGCCGGCGCTATTGTCGGCGTTGCTCTGGCCCCGCGCTCGGGCGCCGAGACCCGCGCCATGGCTGCCGATATCGCCAACGACGCCTGGGACAATATGCGCGACACCTACGAGCACAGCGCCGAGGAGGCCCGTGCTGCGGTGAATGACTTTGGCCCGATGGTCGACGCCAAGACCGACGACCTGCGCGCCAAGGTCGACCTGGCCCGCGAGCGCATGGACCAGCTGCGCGAGCAGCTCAACGACGCCATTTCGGGCGGCAACGTGACGCCTGCCGCCGACGTCGTGGTCGAGAACGCCGTCGAGGCTGATACCGAGGCTGCGGAACCCTCGACCGAGGCATAATGCGCGCCGGGGATTTTGTCGGCGCCAAGATCTATCGCAAGCCTACCGAGGACAAGCGTACCAAAAAGGACGGCACACCGCGCAGCCCTAAAAAGCTCGGAAAGATTCACTTTCCGGTCTTTACCCCGGGCGGTACGCGCGTGGTCGGCTTTATGGTCCGCCAGTCCGATATCGCGGGCATGATCGAGCGTCCCGACCGATTCGTAGCGCTCGACGCCATTGGTGTCTACGAGGGCGCCATTGCGGTCGATGACGTCAAGGACACGTACGATGCCGCCGCCGCCAAGCGCCTCGACATCAACCTGGACGATTGCATCATCTGGGTCGGTATGGACGTGCGCACGGAATCGGGCGATGTCGTGGGCTATTGCTCGGACGTTGAGTTCAAGCCACGCTCGGGCATCGTGCAGGCATTCTATGTGACCGCCGGTGCTGCTTCGAGTGTTTTGGTTGGTGACACGCAGGTGCCGCCGACGATGCTGCGCGGCTACGAGAACGGCGCGATGGTCGTCTCGGACGAGGTCAAGTCGCTCGGGTATTCGGGCGGTGCGGCCGCCAAGGCCGCCGAGGCCAGCGTCGTGGTGGGCGACAAGGTCAAAAAGGGCGCCAAGGTGCTCGATGACAAGGGATCGGTTGCCGTGGACAAGGGCAGTCGCGCACTGGGCAAGCAGCTCGGCAAGACGCGCGGCATGTTCAAGGCCTTTAAGGACGAATACCAAAAGGCGAGCGGAGGCTCGTCAAAAGCTACAAAATAGCGACGTACCAAATGATGGGAGGCAAGCCGGAGACCTGTTGCTCCGGCTTGCTGTGTTTATGGGGGAGGGCACATGCGCCAAAACGGATCCAACTTAAACGGGCGTTCGGGTGCGCGTCCGACGGCGCGCCGCGACCTGGGGCAGCTGCCCAGCGGTCAGCGCAAACGTTACCGTAAGCCCGGCGCGATGTATCTCAACCATAGCCGCGGCTTTAGCGACCGCAGCGCTCGCATCGGCAACAGCCGTACGCCCCGTCGTTCGTCTCGCCTGCCCTATGCGCTCATCGCCGTGGGTTGCGCACTCGTGCTGTTTATCGCTGCCGTCGTGGGCTACGTCAACCGCAGCGTGGACGTGGAACTCAACGGCCAGAAGACCGCGGTGCGCGTGGGCTCTACGCTGCAGAATCTCATCGACGACCAGGAGTTGACTGACACCTACGACGCAGGCGACCTGCTGGCCGTCGATGACAGCGTGCTCAAGCGCCATGGGGGCGAAAAGCTGTCGGTGAAGGTCGACGGTAAGCGCGTGAAGCAGGGCAAATGGGATAGCCGCGAACTTGAGGGCGGCGAGAAGGTGACGGTCAAGGATGGCCGTAACACCTACGAGAAGCACGAGGTTCAGGCTACGGTTATCGAGCCCAAGCTCAAGGTCGAGGGTACGGGCGCTATCGAGTATGTGCAGACGTGGGGTGTCCAGGGCCGCTCCGAGGTGTGGGTTGGTGAGCAGTCGGGCAAGACACAAGACCGCGGCGAGGTTGTGCCCGCCACCGATTGCGTCGTTGCGTGCGCCAGCGTGGCGCCCAAGGGCAACAAAAAGTACGTGGCGCTGACGTTTGACGAGGGTCCGAGCGGCGCTACCAAGCAGATCTTGCAGGTGCTCAAGGAAAAGGGCGTCACCGCGACGTTCTTCCTTTCGGGCGATGCGGCCGAGGCCTCGCCTGCCACGGCCAAGGCGATTGTCGATGCCGGGTGCGAGATCGGATCCAACAGCTACAGCGACGATTCGCTCAAGGGTCAGGACCGTGAGGCGGTACGCGAACAGATCACGAAAGGCACCGATGCGATTAAGTCGGCGACCGGCGTGAAGACGATGCTGCTGCGTGCTCCCTACGCTGCCTTTGACGAGCAAAACTGGATTGATGCGATGGACCTGGTCTCCGCCGTGGTCTCGTGGAATATTGACTCGGGCGACTGGCTGCTCAACGGTGCCGACGAGCAGGTCTCGACGGTGCTCGATTCGGTGACGCCGGGCAATATCGTGCTGCTCACCGATAGAGACGAATGCGCCGAGCAGACGCTCGAGGCGCTGCCGCAGATTATCGACGGCCTCATTGCCGACGGCTACAAGATCGTGACGCTCAGCGACCTGGTCAAGACGGACACGTCGCTGAGCAAAAAGCTCACCTCGCTGACGAAGGTCACCATGCCCAAGGACGCCGTGTTCCCCCAACTTGCCGAGGACGACGACACCGCAGAGTAGTCATTGGGTAGTCATTTAGGAACGTCCCCAATGACTATGTCACGGATGCGTCAGCGTTTGGTATGCCTGCAATGTGCAGCGCATAAATTCGATGCCGCAGGGCGATGCTGATGCTATAGTTACTGCGGTTAATGAGGGTCAAGAGAAAGGTTACAGGTGAAATCCAAACCTCGACCATACAGTCGATGACCCCATGCAGGTGCTTTTTGCGCATGCACGGGGTGTAAGCGTCGAGCGGCGTGCCGCCCGCGCATGCGTATACATATCCAGAAGCCCCCGGACGCCGCACGCGCTGCCGCGTCCGGAGGAATAATGATGGGGAGCACCATTGAATTATCTGAGTGAGATGCTCAAATTGCCGGTCTTGGACGTCGACGGCGAAAAGCTCGGCGTGGTCAACGATTTTGGTATTGCTACCGGCGAAGTTTTTCCGCACGTGACGTCGCTCGCGTTCCGCGGACCCGGCAAGACGCCGTTTATGATCAGCTGGCGCAAATGGGTCGACCGTATCGACGAGACGGGCGTACACCTTAAGACGTCGGCCACCGAAATCCGTTTTTCGTACCTGCAGCCGACCGAACTCTTGCTTGCCCGCGACGTGCTCAACAAGCAGATTGTCGACACGCAGGGCATGAAGGTCGTGCGCGTCAACGACATCAAGTTTTCCATGTCGGGCGAAAATCAGCTGCGCCTGCTGGGCGCCGAGGTCGGTGCCCGCGGTCTGCTACGCGCCATCAGCCCCGCGCTCGAGCATATCGTCGAAGGCTTTATGAAGCACCTGGGCAAGCCGCTCAGTGAGGACATCATCGCTTGGTCCTACATGGACCTGCTCGACCGCTCGACCAAGAACATTCAACTCTCGGTGTCGCACAAGACGCTCGGCGAGCTGCACCCTGCCGACATCGCCGACATTATCGAGCAGCTCGACCCGCGCCTGCGTGCGCAGGTGTTTGCACAGCTCGATACTGCCCAGGCCGCCGAGGCCATCTCGGAGTTCGATGACGACGAGCTTATGACCGAGATGCTCGAGGGCCTGTCCGACACCGACGCATCGTCGATGCTGGCCATGATGGACCCGGACGATGCAGCCGACCTGATCGACGAGCTCGATTACGAGAAGGCCGAGAAGCTCCTGCGCCTGATGGGCGTCAAGGAGGAGAAGGCGATTCGTAACCTGCTGGGGTATGAGGACAACACCGCCGGCCGCATCATGACCTCGGAGTTTGTCTCCCTGCCCGCCACGGCAACGGTCGGTGACGCCATCGAGGCGATTCGCGAGCTCGACGAGGACTTCGAGAGCGTCTACTACGTCTATACCGAGGATCCGAGCGGCATGCTGACCGGCGTGCTTTCGCTGCGCACGCTGATCGTAGCCGACCGCGACGCCACGCTGGGTCAGCTGGCCTATCGCGACCTGGTCTATGTGTCGCCCGACGAGGACCAGGAAGACGTGACGGACGAGATGACCAAGTACGACCTGGTCGCCATCCCTGTCTGCGACGAGAACCGTCATATCCTGGGTATCGTAACCTTCGACGACGCCATGGACGTTATCGCTGAGGAGCATCAGGAGGACCTGCAGATCGCCGGTATCGGCTCGGGCGATAGCGCGTCGGACGACTCGACGAACGTGCTCAGCTGGTTCGTACATCGCCAGTACTGGGTTGTTGTATGGGGCATCGCGTCGTGCATCATGGCGACCGTGCTGGGAACGGCGCTCGGCTCCGCGCATCTGGTGGTGTTCCCCATGTGCGCCATGCCGCTCGTGCTGCTGGCGGCCTCGCGCGTGGTGTCGTTCGTCAAGAACTACTTCCTGGAGTATGACGGTCACGACGACGAGCCCAAGCCGTATCTGGGGTTCTTCTTCCAGAGCACAGGCATGGGCCTGATTCTGTCACTCGTGACCTACCTGTGCGCCCAGCTGGTGCGCACCGCTGCGTTCCCCGATGCGCCCATGTTTGAGGAGCAACTCTTTACCGGGTGCTTTAATATCGCTGCCATCATTTGCCTGGTTGGCAACATGAGCGCCGTGATTTACCTGATGGTGCTGTTCTGGCGTGACGAGCATGACCTCAACACGTCGGGCACTGCCATGAACGTTATTGCCGTCATGATCTCGTGCGTAGCGTACTGCGCCGCTGCGGTGCTGCTCACCATGTCGGTCATGGGTTAGGTGGTCGCGTGCAAAATACCAAGCAAAAGTCGGGCACCAAGCAAAAGTTGACCATCGCGGCCATCTTCGGCGCTATGGGTCCCGGTCTGCTGGCGGCGCTTTCGGGCAATGACGCCGGCGGCATTGCAACGTATTCCAGCGCGGGCGCCAGCTATGGCTACAAGATGCTCTGGATGCTTCCCGTCATGACTGTGCTGCTCATCGTGACGCAGGAGACCGCGGCGCGCTGCGGCTGCGTTACGGGCAAGGGCCTGGCATCGCTCATTCGCGAGCGCTTTGGCGTGCGCAAGAGTGTACTTGCTATGGCGGCGCTGTTGATCGCCAACACGGCTGTGACCATTTCGGAGTTTGCGGGCATCGCCAGCGGCCTTGCGCTCTTTGGCGTGCCGGCGAGCATCTCGGTGCCGTTGGTGGCGCTGCTGGTGTGGATGCTTACCATGTCGGGTAGTTTCCAGCGCATCGAGAAGATTCTGCTGCTGGTGAGCTGCGTGTTCGTGACCTATATTGTCGCCGCGTTTATGGCAGGCCCCAACTGGGGTGAGGTCGCGGTCGACCTGGTCGTGCCTAACATTCAAAATGACCCCAGCTACGTGTCGCTCGTGGTCGCAACGATCGGTACCACCATCGCGCCGTGGATGATTTTCTTGGCGCAGAACAACGTGGTCGATAAGAACGCGGGCGAGGACGATATCGTGCTGCAGCGCATCGATACCGTGAGCGGCTCGCTTGCCGCCGATGTCATTGCCGGCTTCATTATCATCACGACCGGTACGGTGCTGTTCCCGGCGGGTATTCAGATTAGCGATGCCGCCGATGCCGCTCGCGCGCTGGAGCCTATTGCGGGTCAGTGGTCCACGGTGCTGTTTGCCTCGGGCCTGGTCGCGGCGAGCTTCTTGGCCGCCTGCGTGCTGCCGGGCGTCACGTCGAGCGCTATCTGCGAGGCATTTGGCTGGGAGCGCGGTGCCGACCGCAGCTGGGACGAGGCCCCGGTCTATCGCGGCATCATTACGGCCATCATCGGCATTTCTGCCGTGTTGGTGCTCATGCCTGGCGTCGATTTGTTCCAGATTATGATGACCTCGCAGGTCATCAACGGCGTGCTGCTGCCCGTAGTCTTGGTATTCCAGGTGGTTATCGCGGCGGATCGCCACATTATGGGCGCCAATCGCAACGGCCGCGTATGGAACGTGCTCACTTGGGCGACTATCGGCGTGATTACGGTGCTGACGGTCGTCATGTTTGTGCTGCAAGCGATGGGCTACAGCGCGTAGCGTCTACTTTTGCTTCCGAACAGGCCGCAGCGATGGGCTGCGGCCTGTTTTTTGTCTGCTATAGGGCGTTAGTTATATGTCAGTGGGCAAAAAATACCAAATATGAGTACTGTTGCTAAGTGAACAGCATTTACATCCAAGAAGATAATGAACATAACATATATTATGTTCATTAAAATTGGTTCCGATACGCCTTAAACCAGTCAGGTTGGCTGCTTTAGGGGGCTGTAGGGGTCGCCCGAACGTCATTTTGGATGGTTTTGCCTGCGACTAAAATGGTAACAGTACTCATATTTGCCCTTTTTTGCCCACAGACCTTTGAGGTTGCGGCGAAAAGGGCTTGTTTTGATTGTTTGGGGCAGGTGCGAGGCACGGAAACGATGTCTGGAGCGGCGGAGCGGCTTGGAATTCATCCGGAGAGGTCTTCATTGGCTACGCCAGGAGTGCCTCCAAGTGGCGGTACAAAAGGAGCGCCCCTAACTGCCGCAGGGGGCGTCGGCCACGGCCGACGCCCCCTGCGGGTGTACGCAGATTTTGCTGCGCGTTACTTGTCGGTGCCCAGCTTGTGTGGCTTGTAGGCGAGGGCATTGACGAGTGCGTCGGCGGCGGACTTGACGGCTGCCGGCTGCGGATCGTTGACGTGGTCCTCGGGGTGCACGGGCAGGTCTTTCTTGACTGCATCGTGGATCAGGTTGAGGTACTCGGTCACGCCGGTAGTCGACAGGTGCGTGCCGTCGCCATCGAATAGGTCGTTGCGGTTGGCGCTGTGCCCGTACCAGTCGATAACGCGTACATTCTTGTAGCGCGTGGCGGCGTTGGCGATAGCCTGGTTGGTGGAACCCACCCACGGCTGCGGACTGCGTGTGTTCACAAACGCGACGATGCGCTTGTCGCCGGCATCGGCCATGATGGCATCGATCTGGTCATCAGTTACCAAACCATTGGTGCCCAGGGCAAAGACCACGATCTTGCCGGCAAGGTTCTGCTGGATATAGCCCTCAAATGTCGCGCGGCCCGCATCAAACTGGCGGCCCTTTTCGGCATCGATATGGCTGTGCGGGAACACGCCGTCAAAGGAATCAACGGCGCGCAGCGACACGGAGTCGCCGATCATCAACAGTTCGTAGGAGCCATCGGGGAAGCCGTCGTTGTCCTTGTCGGTGTCGTCGGCCGCTTGCTGGTCGGTGGGCGCGGTGTTTTTGGCTTCCTTGTTCAGAACTTCGGCGCCCTCGCCGCTCAGCGCAGACGTCTCGGGCACAAAGATCAGACCGCCCAGTGCGACGACCAACACGATAGCGCAGGCTGCGCAGACAGGGACGTGCGCGCGTGCCCAGTTGGCGGGTGTGGTGGTTCCATTGCGGAATTCGGTGACGGTGCGGCCGAAGGCGCCCTTCCTAAACGGCGTTTCGATAAAGCGATAAGAGCACTCGGCTACGGCGACTACCACAAGTACCTGCAAGATGTACTGCCACCAGGGCGTATCGTTGATGTTGGCGACCGGGTTCATGAGCAACAGCAGCGGATAGTGCCACAGGTAGATGCTGTACGAGCGCTTGCCAACCCACACGAGCGGCTCGGCGGACAGCGCGCGGGCAACCATTCCCTGGGGCTGCACGCAGGCCGCGATGACCATGAGCGTGAGGATCGAGCACAGCAGCGTGCCTCCGCGATACTGGAACGCGGTGTAGCCGTTGGTGAGCGCGACCATGGCGGCAAGGCCAACCAGACCCACGACGCCCAACACATCGATGGATGCGGGCGAGGACCAAAAACGCACGAGGGCGCTCGGCTGTGCCGGGGCGGTCTCGGCTGCTTCGTCGGCCTTCTCGCCAGGTTTGCCCTCGGCGTTCTTGCCGTGCTTGGCGGCGCCAGCCAGGCGATTGAGCCCCAAACGACGAGTGAGACGCACCGGCGCCAGGTCGCGATCGGGGATAAAGGCCATCCAGGCGCCCAGCAGCAGCGAGAACACACGGGTGTCGGTGCCGTAGTACACGCGGCTGGGGTCGGCGGCAGGGTTGTAAAGCACCATCATGGCTAGGGCAGATACCGCGGCAAGGCCCAGAACCACGCGGCGCGTGTTGGGCTTGCTCACATGCATGGATACCATGGCAAACAGCAGCGGCGGCCAAATCAGGTAGAACTGTTCCTCGATGGCAAGCGACCAAAAGTGCGTGAGCGGCGAGGGGTCGCCCAGAGCATTGAAGTACGAGACGTTTTGGGCAATCTGCCACCAGTTGTTAAAGAACAGCAGTGACGGCAGAATGTCGGGGCGCATCTTGGTGAGCATCACGTGGTTGAAGACGGTGCACAGCGCACAGGTCACCACCACGACGGTTACCACGGCGGGGACCAGGCGACGGATGCGGCGGATCCAGAAGCTCTTGAGGTCGATGCGGCCGGTCTTAGCGACTTCGTTGAGTAGCAGGCGTGTGATCAGATAGCCCGAAAGCACAAAGAAGATCGTGACGCCGAGCAGACCGCCCTGCGCCCACGTGAGGTTAAGGTGATAGAGCACCACCGCGATGACGGCGAGCGTACGCAGACCGTCGAGTGCAGGGATGTAGCGGGACTTGGGGCGAGCGGGCGTCTGCTCCGCGGCGGGAGTGTTGGCGCGGCCCGCGTTGTTGGCAGAAGCGCGATGGGGGCTCGCGGTGCGTCGCGGCTCGTTGGCACGGCGTTCGCCCTTCACGCGTTCGTGCGATGCCGGCTCGTTGCCCGTGCGGCGTCGACCGCGCGAGCCCGATTGCGAGAATTGTTCCATAAAACATCATCCAATGACGAGAATAATCAGCACGTATTCATTGTAGCTGCCTGCTCCTGTGAATGCTTGCTGCTGGCGCAAGCTCAAGCGCGCGTCCACATCAAAGTGAACTAAAGTTATAGGGGGTGCGAGAGTGCACAATCGATGGTCGACGGTGGGCACAAAGCCTAAAGACGAGGAGGTTTCCATGGCGGATCACAGCATCGTTGCGGTGTTCGGCAGCATGAACATGGATCTTTCGGTGGCGTGCGAGCGCATGCCGCGCGCGGGCGAGACCGTCGGCGGCAGCGGTTTTATCACCAACGCCGGTGGCAAGGGCGCTAACCAGGCCGTCGCCGCCGCGCGCATGGGTGCGCGCACGTGCATGATCGGCGCGGTTGGGCGCGATACGTTTGGCGATGCGCTGGTGGCGGGACTTCAGGATGCCGGCGTGGGCGTTGAGTTTGTGGCGCGTCGCGATGACGTGGAGACGGGAACGGCGACCATCATTCGCTGCGAGAGCGATAACCGCATCGTGCTGTCGCCGGGAGCCAATCATGCGCTTACGGGCGAGGACGTTGCCCGCGCGCTGAGACGTCTGGTGGCCGATGGGCTCGACGGAGACGCCGGCGAGATTGCCCCGGCTGCCGGAAGCGTCTTTATCGCCCAGGGCGAATGTGACCTTGCAGCGACGGCCGAGGCGCTTGTTTGCGCTCACGAGCTGGGGTTCTATACGGTCTTTAATCCAGCGCCCGCCTGCGAGCTGCCTGCGGAGGTCTGGCCTGCGGTCGACTTGGTCTGCCCCAACGAGACCGAGTGCCAGGTGCTGACGGGCATTCTGCCCACGGATGACGCGAGTTGCGTCACCGCGCTCAACGCCCTGCTTGCTAAGGGCGCCGGCGCCGCGGTCATCACGTTGGGCGGTGCCGGCTCGGTTACGCTCGGCGATGGCGGTGAGCTGCTGCGCATGCCGGCACTTTCGAGTACGGTAGTCGATACCACGGCCGCCGGCGATACGTTTATCGGCGCGTTGGCGGCGGCTCGCCTAGAGGGCTTGCCGCTCTTTGAGTGCATGGCCGCGGGTGCTCGCGCCTCGGCAGTGACGGTGTCGCGCCTGGGCGCTCAGCAATCGATTCCCACGCGCGCCGAAGTTGAACATTGGTTTGGTTAAACGATAAAGACGGAGAAGCGGAGTAGAACAATGGCAATCAAGAAGCTGATCCTTGATCTGGATATGGGTGTTGACGATGCGATGGCGCTGGCCTATGCCATCGCGAGCCCCGAGGTGGAGCTCGTGGGCATCACCACGTGCTTTGGTAACGTGCGCGTCGAGCAATCGGCGCACAATTGCCTGGCGGTGCTCGATCTGCTGGGTCGCCCCGAGGTTCCGGTGTACCTGGGTGCCGACCGTCCTCTGCAGGCGACTGAGCCCTATACGCCGCCGGCGTCCACCGCGCTCATTCACGGCAAGAACGGCATCGGCGGCGCGAGCGTGCCCGCGTCGCCCTACGAGCCGGTGGGGGCGACCTCGGCCGACGGCAACGCTGCGGTCGATTATCTGATCGATGCCGCGCGCACCTATGGTCCCGATCTGGTCTACGTAGCGACTGGCCCGCTCTCCAACCTGGCGCTCGCCCTGGAGCGCGATACGGCGGCGATGATGTCCATCGGCCGCGTGGTCGTGATGGGCGGCGCCCTTACCGTGCCCGGCAACGTGAGCGCGGGCGCCGAGGCCAATATGGCGAGCGACCCCGAGGCAGCCGACGCGGTGCTGCGCTCGGGCCGTAAGCTCACCATGGTGGGTCTGGACGTGACGCATCGCGTGGTGCTCACACGCCGCGACATTGCCGGCTGGACGGGCTCGGGCACCATGGCGGGCTGCGCATTTGCGAGCATGGTCGAGCACTACATTGGCTCGTACGAGATGAACGCACCCTACCTGGGTGGTTGTGCGCTGCACGATCCGCTGGCCGTTGCCGTGGCGATCGACCCCACGCTCGTAGGTGCGCTCGGCTGCAACCTGCGTGTTGATCTGCTGGGCGAGTACCGCGGTCGCACCATCTGCGATGAGCGCCGCCTGTCCGATCCGGACAAGAGCACGCTTGTGGCACTGACCGTGGATGCTCCGCGCTTCCTGTCCGAGTTCAAGACACGTATGGCCCGTGTCCTAGGCTAGGCTCGGGATCGAAGCACGCCCATCTGCTCGATGTGGCCGCTGGCGGGCCGACATCTACCGTTCGCCAGCCCGATGGTCCCCGGGGCGGGGAGAGCGCTATAATGCATTTTGCATCTTGGATTGTTACTCCTGTGTGGAGGCATGCCCAAGAGCAATACAACACGGATTGTTACGTAAGGCATGACCGCAATAGCACTGCTATTGGCTATCATGCCTTTTTCTGTGAGTGTTCTTGAAAGGAGGTTCACCATGCTTGCAATTAAAAAGCTTAACAACAACGCGGTTCTTTGCCGTGACGGACAGGGGCGAGATGTCATCGCCATGGGCAGGGGCGTCGGTTTCGGCGGAGATTTTCCTCGAGAGCTCCCTCTTTCTAAAATCGAGCATACGTTTTACGACATTGATCCTAAAGGACAAGATGTCATGAGGGATCTTCCCTCGGATATCGTGATGTTTGCGGCGAAAGTTATGGACATCGTTGCCAACGAACTGCCCTACGACCTCTCGACCAATGCGACGCTGTTCATGGCTGATCACCTGTCGTTTGCCGTTGCGCGAGCCCAAAAGGGGGTCCGCATCGCGATGCCTCTTGCCTATGAAGTGCGGGAGACGTATCCGAAGGAATACAAGGCTGCCCAGTTTATCGTCATGCGACTCGAGAAGGAGCTCGGAGAGCGGCTTCCCAAGGATGAGATTGCCAGTATTGCGATGAATCTCGTGAACGCACGGGTTGTTGAAGCCGTCAAAGCCACGGCCGAGCCCACAAAGCAGTTCGACGATATGCTCGAGGACGTTATCGAGATTCTCGAAAGCGATTTCCGCATTATTGTCGACCGCGATTCCTTTGATTTCACCCGCTTCGCCACGCATCTGCGGTACCTGTTCAAGCGCATTCAAGCCGGCGAGTCGCTGAACAGCGCCAACATGCAGATGTACAAGAACTTTCGTGAGGAGTTTCCGCAGTTGGCAGAGTGCGTGAAGCATATCGGTTCCTATTGTCGTGAAACGCGGGACGCCACGCTCTCCGAGGAGGAGGAACTCTATCTGATGATCCATCTCAATCGGATCATCTCCAAAAAAGGATTGTAACCCGTAGCCATTCGGGGCATGACCTTTGCCGATTCGAACAGTAAGCCAAGATTGTGCAAAGGAGCCAATGATGGCAAATTACAAAAAGGTGGCAGAGCAGATTCTCTCCACTGTGGGCGGGGCGGAAAACGTGGCTTCGGTTACGCATTGCATGACGCGCCTGCGCTTCAGCCTCAAGGATGAAAGCCTCTCGAATGATGAGAAGCTTGAGGACATCTCGTCTATCATCAGCGTCGTGCACGCCGGAGGGCAGGTGCAGCTGGTGGTCGGGCCCACGGTCGACAAGGTCTACGACGAGGTTTGTAAGCAGGGCGGATTCGAGGTCACGGTATCGATTGACGAGGAACTCGATGGCCCTCAGCTTAGCTGGAAGGAGCGCTTGGCGCCCAAGCACCTCTTCAATCAGCTGCTCGATGCCGTGAGCGGCGCTATCACCCCGATCCTTCCGATCTTTTGTGTCGCCGGTATCTTCAAGATGCTCGTCATTCTGTTTGGGCCCGAAGGCGCCGGTTTTATGTCCGAAACGAGCGACCTGTATCGGATCCTTTCCCTGGTGGGCGATGCGGCGTATTACTACTTCCCGGTGTTTGCCGCCTATAGCTCGGCTAAGAAGTTCAAAACGAGTCCTGTGCTGGCACTGCTCATCGCTGTTGTGATGATTTATCCCGACATGCTCGCTATTGTTGAGGACGGAAAGCCTTTCAGCGTCTTCGGCATCCCCATGCAGCTCGTCAACTACACCCAGGCTGTTCTTCCGGTCATCTTGATCACCTGGGCCCAGTCCTATATTGAGCGCTTCTTTAAGAAGATCTCGCCTGATATGTTGCGCGTTCTGATCGTACCCGTGGGTACGGTGCTCGTGATGTTGCCGGTCGCGCTGTGCCTCTGCGGCCCTGCCGTCCAATTTGTCATGGGCCTTGTGGCCGATTTCATCATTTGGCTCGCCTCTGTTGCCGGTCCCGCTGCGACCGCGGTTATCGGCGCATTCTGGAATCTGATCATCGCCACCGGCATGCACGTGCCGATCTATACCGCCATATTGCCCGCCGCGCTCCAGAACGGTTACGACGCCATCTTATACCCCGGCGCCGCGGTTGTAGCCTACACCACGCTTGCCATCGCGCTCGCCTATGGCCTGCGCGCTAAGGACAAGGAGAGTCGAGCCACGGGCTGGAACTTGTTCATCACCTATGCCTTCGGTCGCGTGAGTGAGCCCATCATCTACGGCATCCTGTTTCGCGACAAGAAGGCTCTTGCCTGGAACATGATTGGTGGTGCTGTCGGTGGTCTGCTGGTAAGCCTTCTTCATGCCAACGTCTATATCTTCACTGGCGTTGGTTTCCCATGGATGAACGTGCTCATGTTTGCTCAGGATATCATCCCTGGCACCATCGGGTGTCTTGCTGGCGGTGCCGTGACGTTTGCGTTGGCGATGGTTTTTGGATTTGAAGGACAGGAGAAGATGCCGTTGAAGTCCAAGAGCGGCGATTCTGAGGCCGTTGAATCCGTCGAGGCATAAGAGGCTACTGCACAAATATGCTCCCCAGCCGTTGCGCGGTCCGACCCCTTGGCCGCGCAACGGTACTGTGCTGTTGCGCGGCACTTGCCGAGTCCGTTGCGTTCGACAGTGTGGGCCGGGAATTTGATAGAAAGGACGACACCATAATGTTTAGAGAAGATTTTTTATGGGGCGGGGCTCTGGCTGCAAACCAGTGCGAGGGAGGATGGAACGAAGGCGGTCGCGGTTTAGCCAATTCCGACATGCTGCCGTTTGGCGATCAACGCATGGACGTCATGCGGGGAGACCTTGATCCGCGTGCGTTGGCACCCGACAGCTTCTATCCCGCTCGCAAGGGCATTGATTTTTACCATAGGTATAAGCAGGATATTGAACTGTTTGCCCAGATGGGTTTTAAATGCCTGCGCTTATCAATCGCCTGGAGCCGCATTTTTCCCAAAGGAGACGAAGCCGAGCCCAATGAAGAAGGCCTTGCCTTTTACGAGGATGTTTTTAGGACGTGTCGCGCGCATGACATTGAGCCTTTGGTGACGCTCAACCACTATGATGTCCCCATGCATCTCGTCGATGCGTATGGCGGATGGCGCGATCGCAGGTTGGTCGACCTGTTCGAGCGATATTCGCGTACCGTGTTCGAGCGCTATCGGGGATTGGTCAATTATTGGCTGACCTTTAACGAGATCAACATCATGACGCAGGCGTGCTTTATGGCGGCGGGGATCATCTTCGAGCAAGGGGAGAATCGCTATGCAACGGTTCACACGGCCGTGCACCATGTATTGGTTGCGAGCGCCCGTGCGGTCGGGGCGTGTCATGAACTGTGCCCTGGGGCGAAGATCGGTTGCATGCTCAACGCAGGTGTCTTCTATCCGGCTACATGTGATCCGGACGATGTGCTGGCTGCGCAGGCTGAGAATCGCAGCCATTACATGTTTGCCGACGTCCAGGTGCGCGGTGCGTACCCGAGCTATGTTCTCAAGGAATACGCCCGCCATGGTTTTGAGGTGCCCTATCGGGATGATGACCGCGAAGTACTGGCTGCAAACCTGGTCGATTTCGTCTCGTTTTCGTATTACTCGACGCGCGTCGCAAAAGCGCATGCGGAAGGTCAGTTCGATTCGAACCTTCTTCGCTCGGCGCCTAATCCGTATCTAAAACAGGAGCCTTGGGGGAGGTTTATCGACCCCAAAGGGCTGCGCGTCACCATGAATGAAATCTGGGATCGCTATCAAAAGCCGCTGTTCATCGTCGAAAACGGTTTGGGTGCTCCTGATGTGCCGGAAGATTCGGGTGAAATAGAAGACGACTATCGAGTTGAATACCTGCGGGCCCACATCGAGGCGATGAGGGAGACCGTCGAGCTCGACGGGGTGGAACTCATGGGATATACCTGTTGGGGCCCGATCGATTTGGTTTCGGTCGCCACAGGACAGATGCGTAAGCGCTACGGGTTTATCTATGTCGATCGAGACGATAGCGGTGCGGGCTCGTTTGAGAGACGTAAAAAGAAAAGCTTCGAATGGTACCGACGCGTAATAGCAAGCAATGGCGAAGACCTTGCGTAATAACGTTAAGATGGACAAATGCGCCCGTTGGGGGAATAGTCGTGCCACTTCGCTTGACAACAGGCTAAACTAGCTATTAAACATTTACTATTCTGTTTAGATTGAATTTGCGGTCGTTTAGTTGCCGAGCCACGGGGCGGTCAAGCCACGATGCTCGGCCGCGACCGATGCTAGGGGGAACGATGGCTAAAGCAAGCGTCCGCGAGATCAGCCGCATTACCGGCTTTTCGCCCGCAACCGTGTCCAACGCGCTCAACCGCAAGCGCAGCGTGAGCGAGGAGACCGCCAAGGTCATCCTGGAGTGCGCGCAGTCGCTTGGCTATCAGCAGTCGACGCAGCTCGAGAGCATCCAGTTTGTGCTTGCGCGCAAGACGGGCGCCATCCTGGACGAGAGCACCTTCCATCCCGCGGTCATCGAGGGCGTGGAGCGCCAGGCGCGTCGCCACGGCATGAGCACGAGCTTTGTCTCGCTCGACTTTAGCGACCTGGACGCCGTGCGCCCGCAGGTCGAGGGCCTGATCGCCGACCCGTCGGCCGCCATCGTGCTGATGGGTACCGAGCTGGGCGAGGAGGACTACGCCCTGTTCGCCGACGCTGCCGCCCACCTGATTGTGCTCGACGGCTGGAGCGATCGCCAGTACTTCGATGCCGTAGTCATCGCCAACACCGATTCGGTGCTGCGTGCCGTGGATTACCTTATCGAGAAAGGCCACAGGCAAATCGGCTATCTGGCGGGCGACCTTCGGATCCGCAACTTTAAGGACCGCGAGCGCGGCTATCGCCAAGCGCTTGAGGACGCGGATCTTGAGGCCAACCCGGCATGGCACGTCACGCTGGGTACCACGCTCGAGGGCGCTTATCACGACATGGGCGTGTGGCTCGACAACGTCTCGCGCGACGATCTGCCGACGGCTTTCTTTGCCGAGAACGACGTGCTCGCCGTGGGCGCCATGCGCGCGTTCAACGAGCACGGTATTCGCGTGCCCGAGGATGTCTCGATCATCGGCTTTGACGACCTGTCTTTGGGCGCCTTCTCCAACCCGCCGCTCACCACGGTGCATGTTCCCAAGCACGAGGTGGGCGAGATCGCGGTGCGTCGCCTGGTGGGCAACATCCGCAACCCCAAGAGCTATACCTGCAAGACGGCCGTGTCGACCTACTTTGTCGAGCGCCAAAGCGTGCGCGAGATCTAGTCGGAACGGCGCCAGACCCCAGAGCGGAAAAGTCCTTCTAGATTACCTAGAATGATTTTTCTGGGACGGGGATTTAAAACTCATTGATCCCCGTCCCGGGTAGCTCATTTGGGACGGGGCTTTTTTGACTGGTATGATTGGTGCGACCATTCGAACCAGCTAAAAGAGCCCCGTCCCAATTTGACTATCGAGAGGATTTGCCATGGAGCGCATCGCCAGCTTTTCCGTTGATCATCTGCTGCTTGAGCCCGGCGTGTATGTGAGCCGCATCGACCGCGATCCGGCGACCGGTGCCGCCGTCACCACGTTTGACCTGCGCCTGACCACGCCCAACAAGGAGCCGGTCATGAACACGGCCGAGTGCCACACCATCGAGCACCTGGGCGCGACGTTCCTTCGCAATCATGCCGAGTGGTCGAGCCGCATTGTCTACTTTGGCCCCATGGGCTGCCGCACGGGCTTTTACCTCGTCGTATTTGGCGAGGTGACGAGCGAGGAGATCCTGCCGCTCGTGCGTGAGCTGTTCGAGTTTGTCGCCGACTTTGAGGGCGATGTCCCCGGTGCCGCTCCCGAGGAGTGCGGCAACTACCTGGACCAGAACCTCCCCATGGCAAACTGGCTCGCGCGCCGTTACCTCGACCGCGACCTGGCCGATATCGACGAGAAACACCTGCACTATCAGCAGGCATAAGGGCTTTATCGCCCAAAACGCGCGCATTGGGCGCCTTCGCTTATGCGGGGGCGCCTTTTTGTTGATTGGTCTGGACGAGCGTTCAAAATCGCTCATGTTTGTTCTAGAATGTTCGTATAGTCATATTTACGAACAGGAGTGAACATGCATATCTACTCTGTCAACGATCCCGAGTTCAAATCCTATGGCAACGTTTGGGATAACGTTTCGTCCGAGCTCACGTCGCCCGTGCTCGAGGCGCTCTCTGCCACGCCCATTCCCGAGGGCAGCAAGTACGTTGCAAGCGCGCCAGAGCTCGAGGGCGTCAAGGATGCCGATAAACTGGGCTTTCTCATGTTTGGTGGCCGTCCGTTCCAGCTGGGCTGGTGCAACGGCCACAACACGCGCCTCAACTGCCTGGAGTACCACCGCGCCAGCGAGTTCAACCTGGGTGCTCGCGATTTTATCCTGCTTGTGGCGCATCGCTGGGAGATCGAGGACGGCAAGCTCGACACCGCGTGCGTCAAGGCGTTCCGCGTGCCGGCGGGCAAGGTTGTCGAGGTTTTCAACACCACGCTCCACTACACGCCGTGCATGGTCGACGACGGCGGCTTCCAGGTGATGGTGGCGCTGCCCGCCGGCACCAGCGGTCCGCGCCCCGAGGCTGCGGCCGAGATGCCTGCCGTCGGTGACAGCTACTGCTATTGGAAGGCCGACAAGTGGGTCCTCTGCCATGCTGATAGCCCCAAGGCTGCCGAGGGCGGCTACGTAGGCCTCATCGGCAAGAACCTCGACATCGCCTGCGACTAGAATCTTCTGTCTCGATCTGTAACATCTAGCGGGCTAAATCGTCTCTACTTGTTACAGATCGAGACAAACCGGGCCCAAGCCGCCACAAAGGTGCCTGTCCCCTTTGTGGTGGCTGCCTAGAGTTGGCTGCGCAGATAGTCAGCCATATATGGAACGGCGAAACGCACGTAACCGCGGCGCGCCTGTTCGATTACGCCGGCGTCGATGAGGCGCCGGCGATACTTTTGCGCATAGTCGGGTGTGACTGACATGCGTTTCGCTACATCGGAAATGCGCGAAACGGCGTCTTCGTCATCAGTCATTGCGTCGAGAAACGCGACGTCTTGGTCCGATAGCGCGGCGAGCGTCGTTTCACAAACATCGTTTTCGAAATCGGCTTTTGACGCTTCGATAGCTCCGTCGACTTGCTCTGGCGTTACGTGTTCTCCTGTCTTGCAGCGATTGCCGATGTTATAGCCGATGAGCTGCAGCATATAGGGCGAGCCTTGGGTTGCGCGAGCGGCACGGAGGCGAAGATCGCCTGGAATATCAAGGTCGAGCTCTTCGAAAGCCCGCTGATAATAGGCATCGACATCTCCGACTGAAAGCGGTTCGAGCGTGACCTTGCGAGCGCGGTTGAGAAATGTCAGCACGCGGTCATTGAGCGTTGCACAGACGGCTCCCGGGAGACCTGCCATAACAAGCGCGACGTTGAGTCCCTCACCGACCAGCTCTTGATAGGCGGTGACGAGCTGTCTAATCTCAGGTGAATTAGCTTGGAGCTCATCGATAAGGATGAGGATGCCGTGCCCCTGCTCGGTCAGCTTGCGCGCCAGCTGCGTGAGTTTGAACTGGAAACTCTTGGTCTCCTGCACATCGCGTGTGAACTCGAGACCGGCTGAGAAGCCGAAGACGCTCAAGCTACCGCCAGAAAGTTTGGGGAGATGACGCTTGCTGACATAAGGCTCGCCTGCTTCTTGGATTTTTTCAACAATGCGCTCAAGCATATCTTCGGAGGCTACGGTGGGTGTGGCGACAACAAAACCGAGCTTGCGTGCGCGGTCGGCAAGTTCCCACAGAAGAACCGTCTTGCCGCTGCCTCGCTGGCCGAGCATGAGCATGGCTCGGTCTCGATTGCCCGGCTCCTGCTCAAGACCGGAGATGAATGTCGAAATCACGTTCCCGCGACCCACCAGATAGGACGGGCGATTTCCAAATGAGGGGGAGAAGATGGTTTCAGTCATAAGTCTCCTTTCCTTTTTTTCCTATTTTTTCCTTTCTTTCCTATTCAGTCAAATGAATTGCTGAGCGAAGGCGGTTACGTAGGCCTCGTCGGCAAAACCTCGACATCACCTGCGACTAGAATCTTCTGTCTCGATCTGTAACATCTAGCGGGCTAAATCGTCT
>UQVD01000020.1 GCA_900544385.1 uncultured Collinsella sp. | reverse complement strand
ATGCGACACATCTGGTGTGTCCATCCTCGCAGTATCCGGTTCTCAAGGTGCACGCTTTGCGGCTGATCCGGTCCGACCGGGCCGCGCGGCAAGGAAATATATTGCCAGACCGGAGGGGTCCCGGGGGCGGGAATCTGGCACTCCATATTTTGTTCACAAATGAATATGTCCCTCAGTCGCGTCTCTGAGGTTATAACTGAAGCATTGGCTTCTGATATTGGCGATGACCAGCTGTTTTATGTGTATTGAGACATCGGTCATCTCTGGAGCGCTACTTTACTCCAAAGGCATCAGTTATTTGTTTCCCATCGGTAAAAGGCGGGTTTTGTTCGCCAAGCGTTCTTATATATAGCTAGATACGGGTTCGAACCCGTGCACCGGCAACAAAAAAGCGACCAACCGGAGTTGACCGTCTCAACAATCTTTGGGTGGGCCGTCAGGGGTTCAGCCTGCTTCGCAGGCGGCCGCTGCGGCGCTTTCGCGCCTTGCGCGCTGCGCTGGCAAACGCTCACGCGTTTACTCAGCTCCGCGCCCCGACGGGTTCGAACCCATGAAAGGGCGACAAAAAAGACGGCCAACCGAAGTTGACCGTCTCAACAATCTTTGGGTGGGCCGTCAGGGGTTCGAACCCTGGACCTTGGGATTAAAAGTCCCCTGCTCTGCCAGCTGAGCTAACGGCCCGCGGGTGGCATTGTACCACGGTCTGGGACTATTCCCAACTCCATTGGCCGTTCTGGAAAATCACAACTTCACGTCCATCAGGCGTAATGCCCGTAATATCGATGTCGTCCGTGCCGATCATAAAATCGACGTGCGTGCTCGAGACGTTAACACCATGCTCCAGGAGCTCCTCCTTGGACATGTCATACCCACCCTCGATGCATTCGGGGAAACCGACACCTAGCGCGAGATGGCAGCTAGCGTTCTCGTCATAGAGCGTATCGTAGAACAGAACACCACTTTCGCGGATCGGCGTGTTCTTGGAAATGAGCGCGACCTCCCCCAGGTGAGCAGCGCCCTCGTCAGTATCGATGATACTTGCGAGCGTTGCCTTGCCCACGCGGGCGTCGTAGTCCACCACGCGGCCGCCCTCGAACTTAATCCAAAAATCGTCGACTTTATTGCCGTGGTGGATGAGCGGCATGGCCGAGTACACGATACCGTCGGCGCGCATGCGATCGGGCGAGGTGAAGACTTCCTCGGTGGGAATGTTGGGGAAGAAGGGGTGTCCATCGGGCGTCTTGCCCTTGCCGCCGGCCCACTCGTGACCCTTCGTCATGCCAATCGTTAGATCGGTTCCATTTGCCGCGGTGTAATGCAGATAGTCGAAACGATTGTCGTTCAGGAAACGCAGGTTCTTTTCGAATGCGGCGTCATGAAGTTCCCAGTCGCTCTCCGGGTCCTGGCCATCGGCGCGCGCGGTGTGCAGAATCGCATTCCACAGCTTATAGATTGCAACCTCATCAGTGTCTCCCGGAAACACCTCGTGCGCCCAAGCCACGACCGGAGCGCCGGCGATGCACCACGGATTGATGTTGTAATCCAGTCCACGGCGGAAAACTTTGCACTGCGTATTCCTCGCCTTGGATGCCGCGGCCGGCTTGGCTGGATCGATGCCCTTGAGGGCTGCAGGATCCGCACCCTCGATAAAGACAAAGCAGGCACCATCCTGGGCCAAGGAATCCAGCTGCATGCGCTTCCACTCGGGCGTCTGCTCAAAATAGCTTTTCTCGACATGCTCGTACGTGAGCCTCGTCACGGCATCATCGGCCCAGATGACCGTCACGTGGCCGGCGCCGGCAGCATAGGCCTCCGCGACCACCACGCGCGCAAACGGCGCGCACTCGACCGGAGACTGAACGACGACCTCCTGGCCGGGCTTGACGTTTACGCCCTTGCGGACGACCAGGCGCGCGTAGTTTTTAATCTTGGGCTCCAGGGCCTTCATACCCTCCAGAGCCTCTTCGACCGTCAGGGCAGCTCGAATCATGTGCCACTCCATCTATCTATAGAACAGTAAATAGGCGCGCCGCAAAAACGACGCGCCTTATATCTTAGCGATAAGTATGTATGCAAACGCTACTTCTTCTTGGAGTCCTTCTTGTCCTCCTCGGCAGCCGAGCGCTCGATAAGAGCGTTGAGCTTATTGTCGGACATGCCCTCGGCCTGCGTGCGATACATATTACGCAGGGGACGGATGCGCACGAAGTCGTAAATGAAGTCGCCCAGAATGACGACATAGGACAAAACAATGCCGACCATCTGGACAGGGCTGGACACCATGCCAGCGGGAGCGAAGTACAGCGAGGCCCAAATTGCCACGACGAGCACCATGCCAATGGCGAGCACAATCCACCAGATGCGACGGCGCTTGGTGTAGTCCTCGTCCTGCTTGAGGAGGATATTCGACACCGTATAGATGCGGTCCTCCTTGGCGCGCTGCTTAGCCTTGCGGGCGCGCTTCTCCTCTTTAGAGAGGCCCTCGAGGCTCTCGCCCTTCTCGAGCTCTTTGCGGCGTGCCTTAGACGAAGCCGGCACGACGCGAACAGAGCTTGCTGCCTGACGAGCGGGCTTAGCAGATGCGGCAGACTTGCGCGCAACCCCGGTAACTTCGTGGGATTGCGTGCGCTTGTTCGTGGCGCTACGGGTACTCACTTATGCGTTCTCCTTCATGCTTGTGAACTGGGAGCCCGTGATGATCTGGAAGGCCTCGCGATAGCGCTCGGACGTGCCATCGATGACCTCGGCGGGCAGGTGCGGGGTCTCCCCCGTCATATCCCAGTTGGCCTTGAGCCAATTGCGGACGAATTGCTTGTCGTAGCTAGGCTGGATCTTGCCCTCCTCGTAGCTGGCAGCAGGCCAGAAACGGCTGGAGTCGGGCGTGAGGCACTCGTCGATCAGCGTGACCTTGCCCTCGATGACACCAAACTCGAACTTGGTGTCGGCAATGATGATGCCACGGGTCGCGGCGTACTCGGCGGCAGCCTTGTAAATCTTGAGGGAAAGGTCGCGAATCTGCGTGGCGATGTCCTCGCCCACGAT
This sequence comes from uncultured Collinsella sp., assembly GCA_900544385.1. Lineage (GTDB taxonomy): Bacteria > Actinomycetota > Coriobacteriia > Coriobacteriales > Coriobacteriaceae > Collinsella. The sequence continues at coordinate 20,834 of UQVD01000020.1, read as the reverse complement.
CTCGCAGCAACGCTCGAACGAGATGTTCTCGTCGTGGTCACCGATCTCGGCCTTCGTGGACGGCGTGAACAGCGGCTCAGGAAGCTTGGAAGCCTCGGTCAGGCCCTCAGGCAGCTGGATGCCGCAGACGGTGCCGTTCTCGTCGTAGGTCTTCTTGCCCGAACCGGTCAGATAGCCGCGGACGATGCACTCGATAGGAATCGTCTGGGCCTTCTTAACCAGCATGGCGCGGCCAGCGAGGTAGTCACGATACTCAGCAAACTCCTCGGGGAAATCCGCCGGGTCGATGGAAACGAGATGGTTGGGGACGATGTCGGCAAACTTATCGAACCAGAATGCCGAGATGCGATTGAGTACCTCTCCCTTAAACGGAATCTCGTCGGGAAGAATGAAGTCAAACGCAGAAATGCGGTCGGTGGCGACCATCAGCAGGTTTTCACCGGCATCGTAAATATCACGAACCTTGCCACGGGAATCCGGACGACGCTCCATCGTTGTCACGTGAGTCACTCCTTACCTAAATACGACAGAAATGCGGGTTCTTTCCCGCATGTTTTCGCAAACTCGGAGCGGCAGGGACGCGGCCCCTCCTTCACCGAATAGCGAAAAGCTAGTGCTCCATTGTAGTAGATGCCGCGTCTGCCGTGTGCTCGCGGGGCAGATGAATTGTAAAAGTCGTACCCTTTCCAAGCTCCGACTCCACGGAAATGTAGCCATGATGGCGCTCGACGATCTGTTTAGTCACGGCGAGGCCCACGCCCAGGCCGCCAGCTTCGCGGGCGCGGCTGGCATCGGCGCGCCAAAACCGCCCGAAGATGCGCGACAGATCGTCCTTGGCAATACCGATGCCGGTATCAGAAACGGCAATGCTGACGTGCTTGCGGTCACTGAGCACCGACACCACGACCCAACCGCCCTCGGGGGTGTAGCGCATGGCGTTGCTCATGAGGTTGATGACGCATTGCGTGATCATGTCGGGATCGGCTTCGACGACATCGTCGTGGCCCTGCGTCTCATCTGCAAAGCGCAAACGAAGGTCACGGTCGGCAAACAGACGCTCCTGGCCGTTCACAATCGATCGCACGAAAGGAACCATGTCCACCGGCTCAAGGTTGAGCGGAGCCGTGCTGTTTTCCATGCGCGACAGGTCGAGCATCTGCTGCACCAGACGAGCCAGGCGACGCGTCTCGGAAGCAACGGTCTCCAAATGCTCATCGTCGGTGGGATACACGCCATCCTGCATGGCCTCGACCGTTGCGAGCATGGCCATAAGCGGCGTGCGAAGCTCGTGTGCAACGTCTGAGGTCAGGCGTTTCTCATGTTTCATATCCTTCTCGAGCGAAGTGGCCATCTCATCGAAGGTCTCACCCAGCTGATCGATCTCGTCATCACCGCGCAGTCCCGTGCGAGCCGACAGGTCGCCGTCACGGATTTGCTTTGCGGTACTGGTGATGCGATGAATCGGCTTGGTGAGCATGCGCGACACGAGCGATCCGATAACGACCGAAATGCAGATTGCAACAACCGCGGCGAGGGCCATGGCGTTAAAGGTCTTCTCTCTGAATGCTGAATCTGCCCTGGTGAGCAGGGCATCGGAGCCAATCGCCCACAATTTGACCTGGCCCACGTGCTCGCCGGAGGACGTCACGATCTCAACGTTGGCAACACTATTGGAATCGGTGGGAGCAGACGAGACTGGGCTGTGCGATGCCCTCTTGCCGCTCGTGTCGTCGGTCGTCGCCTGATTTTCGCGTACATCGGCAGTAGCGCTTGCCGAGGGCCACGAGTCGTCGTAGACGATGACGCCCTTTTTATTGACGACCTGCATACCAAGATCGTCGGACACCAAGCTCGATGTCGCGACCGTACGCAGTTCCCCCGCGGTCCAGGAACCGTTTTCCTCATATGAGGTTGCCAACTTCTCGGCAGCGGAATTTGCGATTTCGACGATATTGGAGCGTGTGTAATCCGAAAAGACTGTGCCCCACACAACAGAGACAACGCCCACCAGCACCAATACCGTCATGAGCGATGTCAGAGCAAAAGCAAGTGCCATGCGCGAGGGATAGCTCATCGTTGGCCGTGAATCGGAACGAGGCGTGTTCCAACTAGCCTTGGAACCCGCCTCGCTCTCCTGCTTGTGCTTTTGTCCGATTTCAAAGCGCGCAGGTGTCATATGTGATTTCCCTATTTCTCGTCCGACTTATCGGTCTTGGCCGGAGCCTCGAAGCGATAGCCGACACCATGGACGGTGTAGAGCCACTTGGGCTTCTTGGGATCATCGCCCAGCTTGGCGCGAAGATTCTTCACGTGGCTATCGATGGTGCGCTCATAGCCCTCAAAGTCATACCCGAGCACTTTCTCGACCAGCTCCATGCGGTTATACACACGGCCGGGATGGCGGGCAAGCGTGGTGAGCAGCTTGAACTCGGAAGCCGTCAGATCGACTTCCTTGCCCTCGACCAAGATCTTGTGGCCCGAGATATCGATGACCAGATCGCCGAAGTCGAGTACCTCGACGGCGGGCTCGTCGGCCTGATGGGCACGGCGGAACAGAGCGCGAACGCGAGCGACGAGCTCGCGCGGCGAGAACGGCTTAATCAGATAGTCGTCGGCGCCGAGCTCAAGACCGATAATACGGTCCTCGATCTCGCCCTTAGCCGTCAGCATGATGATGGGGACATCCGAGGTATCGCGAATGGTGCGGCAAACGCGCTCGCCGGGGATCTTGGGGAGCATAAGGTCGAGCACGACCAGGTCGAACTGATGCTTCTCGAACTCCTCGATCGCGGACTGGCCGTCGCCGACGCCCACAACCCAGTAGCCTTCGCGCTCGAGATAGGCAGCGACGGCGTCACGGATTGCCTTCTCATCCTCGACCAGCAGAATCTTTTTTGCATCTGAAGCCATAACACGGCCCCCCTGTCTCAATTAGCTAAGAACAAGCCCATTTTAACGCACCTGAGCCCGCCGGATGCCGCTATGACGCGGCAGCTCGGCAGGCGGTACTCACAATTACAACGCGTTTATTCCCCTGTTGTCGCCTTTTTAACCCCTCTAAGCTTAAAGAGAGAATAGGCGCGCAGTGACCATCTCTGGTATACCCTGGCTGTTGCGCACCGTGGCGTACGCAAGGAATGAGTCCGATTTTCCCGCCGTAGCTGGATAATCGCCATACTCCAAAGCGCGGTCGGGCGACAGCAGCGAGCCATAGGTCTTGGCAGAGGTGTCGATCAGGAAATGCGACGCCTGTACCTTAACAAGGTATTTATTCTTCTTGCCAGCCGCACATGCGAGCGGCTCGCGTGACAGGAAGAGGTACGGCCCTCCCTCATTACCGATATACGTGCCCATATTGCCCAGGCTGCCCACGCCACTATAGGCCGCCTCGATAGAAAACACGAAGGTATCGCCCATATATACGGCCTCGAAAGGCGAAACTGACGAAGGAAGGACCAACTGGGCACGCTTGGTGTTGTTGCCGTCGGTCAGATCGATTGCCGTTATGCCGTAGTAGACGCCCTCGTCGTTGCGGACACGCGGCGAGATGGTCAAAATGCCGTCGCTCGCGCGCGGGGCCGATGCAAAGCGGCCCGTCGATTTCCAAATTGTCTCGGCCTTGGATTTATCAAGCGAGCGACGATAGCAAAACGAATCGCTACTCGTTTTATTGCCACCTGCCGAGGGCATTTTATACCAGATGACTGATGACCCGAACGCCGTAAACAGCGGCGGATCATAGTCCTTGCCACCTCGATCGAGCTCAACCGCGTCGCCAGAGAGCGAAGCGCCCGACAGATTTTGACCGTAGAGCTTCCACGATGAATTGGCAAAGTTCATCTCAACCCACGCGAATACGCTGTCGCCGGCACGGACATCGTAGAATGCATATCCCGTGCCCTCGATAGGATCCTCGATTAATGTGGTAAGCGAGCCATCGCCCAGGTTGAGCACACCGAGTGTGTTGGCGTGCAGTGCCGATGCGGGCGCCATCATCGCCGCGGCGTAATCGCCGTCGCAGTAGTACAGCAGCGTACCCAGAGGCAGCGTCCATGACGCCGCCGGCCCAAGATCGATGTCGACTGCCTCGTACTCATCCGTAATCGAGATGATTTTGGAATCATCCTTGATAACCTGCGGCTCGCCGGCGGCATCATCGCTGGTGCCCGTTTTTTTCGAGCATCCGGCAAGCACCGTGGCAGCGCCCGCGGCAGCCCCACCGAGTACAAAGCCGCGACGCGATATTCCGTTCTTGATGTGATCGGCGATACCCATTAGGCGATCTCGGCGCGAGCGGCCTCGATAGCGCGTGTAAGCTGGTCGGCGCAGGAGGTCTTTTTCATACCGCAGGTATTACCGGCGAGAACCTCGATTACGCGATCGGCAGGAGCGCCCTCGACCAGCTTGGAGATAGCCTTGAGATTGCCATCGCAGCCGCCGGTAAACTCAACGCCCATCACCTTGTTGCCGTCATCGGAAAGGTCAAGGTGAATATTGCGAGCACACACGCCCTGAGGCTTGTAATCAAACGAAATCATGCGATCCCCTCTCAGAATGTTATTCGAGACGACTATTATCCCCGTCTTTCCCAAAATGCAACGAGGCGCTTTGCCGGCAACACACATTACCAGCAAAGCGCCCTAAAAAGCTAACGTTATGCCCGAACCTACTCGAAGCTCAGCTGCTCCAGACGATCAAAGACTGTGTCGATACGAGTGAGGAAGTCCCATGGATCAAAGATCTCGTCGAGCTTCTCCTGGCTGACGGTGCAGCGCGGGTCGGCCTCGAGACGTTCCTTAAAGGTGGGGCCGGAGACACAATCCTGTACCTCGTGCCAGGTTGCCATGGCGTTCTCCTGCACAATGGCGTACGCGTCCTCGCGGGTGATGCCCGTGTCGACGAGGGCGAGCAGCACCTTGGAGGAGAAGATGAGGCCGCGGGTCTTATTGAGGTTGGCCATCATGCGGGCAGGGTACAGCTGCAGGCCGTCGATAACGCGAATGAGGCACTGGAACATGTGGTCGAGGGCGATGAAGCTGTCGGCCTGGGCGACGCGCTCGGCAGAGGAGTGCGAAATGTCACGCTCGTGCCACAGGGCGACGTTGTCGAAGGCAACCTGCGCGTTGGCCTTCACGACGCGCGACAGACCGCAGACTTTCTCCATGGTGATGGGGTTGCGCTTGTGCGGCATGGCTGAGCTGCCCTTTTGGCCCTTACGGAACGGCTCCTCGGCCTCGAGCGTATCGGTCTTCTGTAGATTGCGAACCTCGGTAGCGATGCGCTCACAGGTGGCTGCGGTGGTGGCAAGCACGCCGGCAAGGTAGGCATGGTGATCGCGGCTGATGACCTGCGTGGACAGAGGATCGTGGACCAGGCCCAGGTGCTCGCAGACGTACTCCTCGACGAACGGCTCGATGGAGCTGTACGTGCCGACAGCGCCCGAGATAGCACCGAAGGCAACATTCTTGCGGGCGTCCTCAAGACGATCCAGATCGCGCTTGAGCTCCCAGGCCCAAGAGCCAAACTTCATGCCGAAGGTCATCGGCTCGGCGTGGATGCCATGAGTGCGGCCGGCACAGAGCGTGTTGCGCTCCTCAAAGGCGCGACGCTTGCAAATCTCGCCGAGCTTCTTGACGTCCTCGATGATCAGGTCGCAGGCCTGGGTGAGCTGGTAGCACAGGGCCGTGTCGCCCAGATCGGAGCTGGTCATGCCATAGTGAACCCAGCGGCTGGGCTTGGGGTCGCCCTCGGGAACATCGGCATCGATGTATTCCTTCATGTTGGTCAGGAAGGCAATGACGTCGTGGCGCGTGACTTCCTCGATCTCATCGACCTTCGCCTTCTCAAAGTTGGCATGGTCGCGGATCCACTGGGCCTCGTCTTTGGAAATACCGATCTTGCCGAGCTCCGCCTGGGCCTCGCAGGCCAGAACCTCGATCTCCTGCCAAATGGCGTACTTGTTCTCGAGGGAGAAGATGTGTCCCATCTCCGGGCGGGTATAGCGATCGATCATAGCGGCTCCTTTTTGGTTATTGGCACGTTGGTCGTAACCCAACCATTGTACCGTGCGCAGGTGCAAGTATGGGCAGCAGGCATTAACCTAACATTTTGGAATTGGAGCGGGCAACGGGACGTCCGCGTATTTGCTTCGCAAATCCGCACCGGCTTCAGGCGCCTGTCGGCGCCTTCGCCTGCTCGCTACAAACGCTTCGCGTTTGCTTTACGCTCGCACCCTGTCGGGTTCGAGTCCCGGCGCTTTATTGAAAAAAGCACGGCACCGTAATGGTGCCGTGCTTGTGCTTCTAGCTGGAGCGGGCAACGGGACTCGAACCCGCGAGTGTCAGCTTGGGAAGCTGATGCCTTACCACTTGGCGATGCCCGCATATGTGGGGGATAGTATAACGCGGTTGTCTTGTTCGATACAAGGGTGGCGATGCTTGTTTTAGCTGTGGAGATTCGTTTGAAAATCGCGTCAATTGTGGAGATGAGGACCTTTGGCCTCCTGTTCTTCCTATCTTCTACCTGCACTTTTGCTTGATTGTTGTATTTGAGCTCAATTTGTCAGGAATTGGGCAAGCTTTTGGTCAGCCTTTGGTACTTACCCGCATGAACCTCGGGGGTAGCCTCATCCTACGCGTCGCAGCCTCCCCGTGCGGCGCACGAGGGATAAGGAGCAGCCATGTCCAACGCACCCACGCACTCTGTCCACAGCGCAATCGCAACAGGTCCGCTGCTCCTGCTCCTCTTCCTGCTTTTCGGCTGCCTGGCACCGGGCGCCGCATTTGCCGTCGATGGCTACGACCAGCTCGGTTTCCGCACTATTAGCGATGATTGTGGGCCCTTCTTTATCGGCAAGTATGAAGCTCAAGACGCCTCGATTGCCTACTGCATGAACCAGGAGCGCCCCGGCCCCACCAAGCCGGGCGGCCCATGGCTCAACTTTGATCAAGGCTGGGTGTGGCTCGACGACGAGATCGAGGCAATCGTTTGTCACGGATATCCTACCGCCACGTCGTTTGGCGGTTACCATCTTTCACCCGATCGCGCCCGCGCCGCAACCCAGCTTGCCGTATGGATGCTCAACGGCACTACCCATGTCGACGGTACCTATTCCTACACGACCGCTCAGGGCAAAACCAAGAGTGGGCACTTTACCGCTGACAATGAAGTCGTGGCGGCTGCGCGGTGGCTCCACGACAACGCAAAATCAGGAAGCATCAAAGCCGCTCCGCACCGCGCGCGGCGCTATTTAGGAGCCGTATCGGGCGGCAGCAAACGTCAAGACATGCTCTATGTACTGCCGGCGGTCTCTGTTTCCTTCAAAAAACAGTCTGCAAACGCCGCCATTACCAGCGGAAACAATACTTATCAGTTTGACGGGGCAACATTCGATATTTTTGAGAGCGCCAGCGGCGCGCATGTCGGCACCATCCAGATGGACAGCAACGGTCGGGCGCAAGCAACACTTCTGCCCAACACGGCATACTACCTAGTTGAAACGAAGGCGCCGGCCGGCTATGTCCCCCGTCGTGATCGCATCGCCTTTACCACGGGGAATGACGGTGGACAGGTCGCCATTGATGAACAGCCCGGCACCATCAACCTGCGTATCGTAAAACTCGATGCCGCGACGAATGCCGGCCCCCAGGTGGGATCTTCACTCGCAGGAGCAGAGTTCACGTGTGTGTCACAATCAACCCCTGGATGGGCGCAAATCCTCACGACCGACGAAAGCGGTCGGGCCACCCTCGCCGATGTCCCCTTAGGAACCTTTACCATCTACGAATCAAAAGCCCCCGAGGGCTACCTGCCATCCAACGACAGCTGGACCTATACCGTTGGAGCCGACCAGCTCGGCGATTCAGGCGTGGTCGAGATCGAATCTCGCATTTCCGATATCCCCATTGCTTTTGACCTTGAGATTTCCAAATTCAAGGATTACGGCAATAGCGACCAATCCGGCCTGGAGCAGCCGGCGGGTGGTGTTGTCTTTGAGGTTGTCAGCAACAGCTCTCAGCAGGTTGTTGGCACACTGACCACAAACATCTATGGCTTTGCCTCCACCAAAGACCAGCCCGAAGCATGGTTCGGCACAGGTAAACGACCCGCCGGTGTCCACGGAGCCGTCCCATACGACCGTGCCGGCTACACGGTTCGCGAGGTTCCGGAAACCGTCCCCGAGGGTTTTAAACGTGCAGGGGAATGGACCGTCGGGGCCAATCAGATTTCCAACGGCGCCGAGCTTCAATATATCGTGGACAACCACGCGCTGTCGACGCATCTCCAGATTGTAAAACGCGATGCCCAAACAGGCGCTTCTGTTCCACTAGCCGGATTCACCTTCCAACTCCTAGACAGCAATCACGAACCTGTCTCACAAATTTGCTGGTATCCAGCACATAACGTAATGGACACCTTTACGACTGACGCGACCGGGACCGTCACACTGCCCGAATCGCTCGTGCCGGGCACCTATTATGTACGCGAAACCTCGGCCAAAGAGCCCTATCTTGTCGGCGAGGAGATCAAGGTAAACATACCCGCCGACATGAACCTAACGCCCGTTGCAATCGCCTCGTATTATGACCACGCCGCGACCGGAAACATCAGGATCGTTAAAACCGATGCCGTAGACGGCAGCAGCCTCGCGGGCGCCGTCTTTGAGATCCGTGCCTCGGGTGATATCGTGCGCCCCGACGGTAGCATTGCCGCGCTCGACGGTGAGACTGTCGCTACCGTCACGACGGATGAAACTGGAGAAGCACGCGCGGACAACCTCCCGCTGGGATCTGGCACCGCACGCTACGAGGTTGTCGAGACTCAAGCGCCGGCAGGCTTCTTGCTCGATCGGACAACCCATATTGTCGACCTTACTTATGCCGACCAGAAAACACCCGTTGTAGAAGCACGGCTTAACGTATCCGACGATTACACCAAGGTTGATATCTCCAAGGTCGATGCAAGCGGTGAGCAGGAAGTGGAAGGCGCACAGCTCACCTTATATGGTCCCGATAAAACCGAAATAGACTCCTGGACCTCATCCGACAAGCCGCACCGCGTCGAACATCTTGCACCTGGCACCTACTCGTTGCGCGAAATGATGTCTCCGCGGACCTATGACCTTGCCGAGGAGATAACGTTTGAAATAAAAGATACGGGAGAAGTCCAATCCGTCGCGATGAAGGATGCGCCCATCGAGATCAAGGGGCAGGTCGACAAGCGTCAGGAACTTGTCCAACCTATCGAAAAGGGCCTGTTGGCTAACGGCGATGGTAAAAACCGCGCCACGACGCAAACCAATAGTGATGGGCTTTTCTCCTATACCATCGATGCTCGAAACGATTCCACTACTTGGGTTGATGAGTTTACGATTACCGATGATCTTGAGTGCGCCAAAGACGGCACGGCGAGATTCATCTCAATCGAAACCCCCGTCGCCATCGGCGACCTCAACGGTCTGTGCAACGTGTGGTATCGCACGACGCCGTTGGACTCGACAGACGTCGATGAGCCGGCAAACGCGACACTTGACGATGGGCACGAAAATCCTTGGCTTGAGTCCGACGAAGTAAAAGAGAGCCTGGGTGAGGACTGTCGCCTCGTCGATTACGACGGTTGGCACCTCTGGAAGGCGGATATCTCGACCACGGAATCCACCACACTCGAGGCGGAAGAGCTCGACCTTGCATCCAATACCGTCGTAACGGGCATTCGAATTGAATACGGTACGGTAGCCGCCGACTTTACGACTCGAAGCGATGCGGATTCTTGGACCCGCGATGATCTCAAAGATGAGCACGACGACCTTGACGATGCCAAAGCAATCCTTGGTGCAGACGCTCGGGGCGCAGTCGTGCACATGCAGGCAACATCGGCTTATACGCCCCAAACCGCACTCACCAACAGCGCACGCGTCGATCTTTGTCGCAACGGCGGCGGCGATAAACTTGAGTCACATGACGAGGACTGTGTCATTCAACGCTGCACCCTACCGCAGGACCTACCGGCAACAGGACCAGTTCCCATCGCCGCTTGCATCACCGCGCTCCTGACCTCGGGTGCCGCAGCCCTATGGTTCGCTCGCCTTAGGTCGATCCCAAAGAAGCGCTAGCGCGATGAAAAAGCGGGCGAGCCAGTCCCCTGGCTCGCCCGCTTTCAATCATTTAAATCGCCGTATCTACTCTGCAGACGAAGATCCACCATCAACGATTGCCTGCTCGGACTCAGGAATCCCATCGGCACCCGTGCTCTGTTCTTGCTCCACCTCTTCGCTGATTGCGGAGGCGGGGGTCGAGCCCTTCGCACCCACGATGTAGGCGGCCCCAAATCCTAACGCAATGGCAATCAAGGTCAAAATCACGTAGACAGGCCAATGGCGCTTAATATACGAAAACACGTTGACTCCTTAGAGCTCCGCCTACGAACGGCGGATAACCTCGGTAACGACCTCGGATACCGTGGCAATGTTCGTCGGGTTGACATTGTGGGGCAGGTCGTCCTCGGTACGAGCGCAAGCCAGACGTGTGCCGTCCACACCGGCGATGGTAAGGGCTCGGCGGCTCGCCTCGAGCGCGGCGTAGGCATCGGTCTTGGCATAGGGCATCTCGAGCGCGCCACAATCGACATGGAACGACTTGCAGACCTTGCTGACCAGGTTCATGATGCGGCGATCGCCCTTGAGCAGCTGTTGCTCGCCCTCGACCGTCACAACCGAAAGCCTACCGGCGCCGACGGATTCAAGATTGATAAAGAATACGCCGCGGAGCTTATCGCGATGCGAAGCCAAGAAGGCCTTCATGCCGGCGCCATCACAATCCGAGGCACCCGTTGCCACAAACCAGATATCGTGACCGAGCAGCTCATCATCGCCCATAGAGGCGACAGCCGAGAGCATATCTTCGGAAGAAGCGCCATCGGAAGACGTAGCGCCACCCTTCCAGCCATCGTTATCGTCCTCGAAGTTATCCCACGAACCGATACCGCGACCGGACTTCTTGGCATCGTAATCGTCTTCGACGCCCAGCCAGTCACTCATGCTGTCCTGCTCGTTTTTCTTTTTACGGCCGAACAGACCACCCAGGCCGCGCTTACGAGACTTGGGTGCCGCCGGGGCGGGAGCCGAAATGGTCTCGATCGGCTGTGCGCCCGACGCAACGGGCATAGGAGGCGCAACGGGTGCCGATGTGGGTTCGGGGCCCTGGGCAGTAGCAAAGGGATCGTTGACCTGTGCGGAGGGGTCGGGAAGGTCGAACAGCGACGTGCGAGACGCAACGTTTGCCTGCTTCATAGACGGCAGCGACGGATCGGGGACCGAAGCCAGCGGAGACGAGGAAGGTGCAGGCGACGGTGCCGACGCCGGATCGGGAACATTCATCTGCGGGCGCGGCGATGCCTGGGAGGAAATCTGGGCCATAAGGGAATCGACCGTTTCGTCCTGGGTGGGAGCGACATTGGCAACCGTGGCACCGGAACCACTCGGGGTCGGCATGGTGAAAATCTGCGTGGAATAAGGCCTCGACTCATCCGTCTCGGGAGTCTCGGAAACCGCAGGCACTTCCTCCTGCTCGACCTCGGTCGAATCATCTTGCTCGGCTGCCGCGTATTGCTCTTCGTCAGAGTTGGCCTCGACGGGCTCGTCCTCGGCGGCATCTTGGATTTCGGCAGCATCAACAGGCTCGTCATCGTCTGCCGCGTCGCCCTGCTCATCGGAAACAGGAAGGGGCTCGGCAATCGCGGTGCCCTGTTTTTCAAACGTTATCGTGGAATCGAACTGCGCGGCATCAAACGACATGGTGCTATCGACGTGCTGCTGAGCCTCGAAAGACGTCGTCGCTTCAACAACATCCGCGGACGCCGGTTGCTGGGACTCAAAGGACGTTGTAGCTTCGGCGGCTTCGACGGGCGCGGACTGCATAGCCTCGTTCTGCTCGAACTCTTGCGCCGCGAGCTCACGTGCCGCCTCGGCTGCCTGCTGCTGAGCGATAGCCTCCTGCTCGGCAGCCTCGCGTGCGGCAGCGCGCTTCTCCTCGAAATCGTCGACAAATTTCTTGCCCTTTGCAAACGCACCCTTAAAGAAGTTGGAAGCGCTGGCGCCAATCGACGAGAACGCGGATGCAATGTCGGCATGCGGCGTTGCCGCGGGAATCTCGGCCGAGAAATCAGTATCGCTCTCGTAAGACACGCGCCTCGGTTGTTCAACGTAATCGTCGTCAGACTCGTCCGCAACGTCTTGCGCCGGTGCGGCGGGAGCCAAAATGTCCAGTCCTGCCGCGGGATCGAACGCGGACACCGCCTCGGGATCGGCAACGGCAGCGGTAACCGCGGCAGACTCATCATCCGCAGCGACAACGGGCGCAGGCGCAGCCACGACGGGGGCAGGCTCGGGCTCAAACGTTGGCTCCTCGCCCTCCTCGTAATCGAGCGTGCAGGACTCGGGAAGCATTCCGAGCGCACGGATGGCATCCGAACCAAAGCGGATGTTGCCGGCGGCGTTGCGATAGAGCTTGGGCTCGGGCTCGGCAGACTCCTCCGCCGGCTCGGCAGCGGGAACCTCGTCATTGAACTCTTCGGCTTGGGCAGCCTGATTCCGATCCTCAGGCACGATAGCGCCGATCAGCGTCTCGTCGGCAGACGCACCCTCAAAGCCCTCGATTTGCTCGTCGAAAGCCTCACCCTGTTCGGGCTCGGTCTGAGCGTCGGGAGCAATCGGCTGACCGAATTCGTCCTCGGCGTAGGTAGGCTCTTCATACTCGATGGTGTTGCCGTAGTCGTTTTGCTGCTGGGCCGCGGCATATTCCGCCGCTGCGCGCGCCATTTCCTCGGCACGACGCTTCTGCTCCCCAAAATAGGTATCGAACGGAACATCGTCGGGAAACTCGTTTTCGCCCTGGAAGGGAGCAACGTTGTCCATAACGTCGAGCATAGCGGCGACAGAAGACTTGTTGCACACCGCGCCAGACGTATAGGGAAGAATGTGGCGGTTAGAGATGATGTTTACCGCGTTGGCGAGTGCAACGAGGGAAGCGAGGATCGCGACAATCCACAGCAGAACCTTGAGCGCGCCGGGGAGCGGCAGAATACGCAGGATGGCAACGGCAGCGGGGGCAACCGTGGCAACGGGCAACAGCTTGGCGATGAGCGCACGATACGAAGCATAAGGCTCGCGGGCGAGCAGCTCAGCACGGGGAGAGTCGTAGTGTGCGACAACGACCACCGGGCGGTTACGCGGGGACGCGAGCGGGCCCGAGGCCTTGTGGTAGGCGATGACATTTTGGCTCACGCCCGTCTTGCCCAGGCGCGAAACCACGGGGTGGCCCGTGCGCTCGAGCACGTAAAGAACGGCGCCGACAATGGCCAGCAAGGTGCCGACCAAGCCGATACCGCCGCCGATGCCCATCAGCAGGGCGCCGGCAAACGCAAGAATACCGGTAACGGCAAATGCCAACCTACTGGGCGCCGGGGCATTGAACTCCTGAACCTCGGGGTCAAAGCCGTGGTTGCGGAAGATCTGAGCGATATCTTCGGCAGCCAAGCGCTCTTCTTCGCTGCATGCCGGCGTAATGCCGGTGTTCTGCATCAGGTGGTTAATATAGTTCTGGGTGTTCGCCATGTGCGCTCCACATCCATAATCCGACAAATAGGCCCAATGCATGCACATTAGAACCGTATATAGTCGAAAGTATACCCCGAGCGAGCGCAAACGACCGAATTCGGGCCATCTTAACGCCCCGAGCGGACAAGGATATAGCCTAATCTCCATATCGGACTAAAATCATGGCAGCAAACCACCTTCTCATGCGAGGACTCTATGACGGCAAGCGACACGACCGCGACAATTAAAAAGGGGAATTCGGAGCCCAGTTTCGATAAAACGGCTCAGCGCATCCTCAATCTTTTCTTTGTGCTCAACAGCTCCCCCGAACCGCTGACGACCGAGCAGATCGTCTTGGATTCCGACCTGGGATATGGCTCCGGCAACATCGACTCGGATAAGCGCAAGTTTCGGCGCGATCGTGACAAACTGCTCGAGCGTGGCATCTTAATCAAGGAGGTTCGCCCCGCCGGTGCGCAGGAGACCGAGGAAAGCTCGTGGACAATCGACCGCGAGCACACCTTTGCAGCAGGCGGCCTCATCACCGCAGACGACGCCGATATCCTGCTCAACGCCATCGACCAGACACTAGCGGCCGGCTCATCCACTTTTGCCGCACCGCTTGCCGATATTCGCTCCAAGATTGCCTATCTCACCGGTAGGACGACGGTGGACGAAGCACCAATCCGCCGCTCTCCCACCGTCGATGCGGTATGGAGCGCCTTTGCCGAGCGATGCGCGCTGCGATTTTTATATCAGAACGGACGCGGCGAGCAGAAAGAACGTACCGTCTGCGTCTACGGCATGTTCGAACGCGAGGGCGTGGCGTACTTCTGCGGCCTCGACAATGTCACCGACGACATCAGGACATTCCGCTGCGACCGTATCGTTCGCGCTTGGCGTCCTTCGAAGGCCTACGCCATCCCTGCGGACTTCAATCTCAACGACTATCTGTTCTTTGAATTCGATTTTGCCGACCGACCGCCCGTTGCAGCCACGTTCTCGTTCGCCCCTCAGACGCAGATCGATATGATCAACGGCCTCACGCGCGGGCGAGGTGAGCTCGCACACACCGATGCGGGATGGACCTGGACCGTTGACGTGCGTGACCTTGAAGCCGCCGCCTCATTTTGCATGGCCCACGCCGTGGACGGCATGAGGCCCGTGGCCCCCAAATCGCTCAAGCAGGCGTGGAACCGCCTCATTGAAAGGACGGTGCACGAGCATGCCCGTGCGTAAACTCACCAGCGAGCAGAGACTCTCGCGCGCCATCGACATTATGGAGGCCCTCTACGCCGCCGGCGAGAGCGGCATGACACGAGCCGAGATTTGCAGCCGCTTTGACATCACAGGGGTGTCGCTCGACGAGATTCTCGAGATCGTCTCGACGCTCGCGGACCGAGAATCGGGCGCGCGCATCATCTGCGAATGCCGCGGCGAGCGTGTGGCCCTCACCGGCGACGCCGGGCGTGTTCTACCGTTGCGCCTGAGTGCCGCCGAGGGCGCTGTGCTCAACCACGAACTTGAATCGTTGGGGATCGAGCCGCAGACGGCAGCCCGGATTCGGCATGCTCTTCTACCCGAAGAGCTCGGCTATAACCAGCGCGTCTTTGACACCGTCAACCACGGGTCGCACTGGCAGCAGCTGAGCTGCGCCATTCAGGACGGCGTTCGCTGCCGCATCTCGTATCGCTCGATGGACGATGCACGGCCACGCGAGCGTCTGGTCGACCCCTTGCGCATTACGGCAAACGGCGACCAAACATACTTGATTGCCTGGGACATCGCAGTCGATGAGCAGCGCACCTATCGCATGGATAAAATCGAGGGACTCACCTTGACGGAAGACTCCGTCGTGTCTCACGCACCGGACGTCGCATCCCTCCACGATTCCCTTGCCCGGACGCAGCATAGCGCAAAGCTCCTGATGCCATTCGATATGGCGGAGCATCTGGACTGGGCCGGCATCACCCTAATCGAGCGCAGCGGGACAGACACGGCAACGGTAACCGTGCATTACGGCTCCGAGCGTTGGCTACTGAGCCAGATAATCGCAGCGGGCGGAGCCATCCGCATCTTGGATGACCCCGCCCTGTCAAAGCGTCTGTGCGATATGGCAAAAACCCTCGTCTGTCCGCTTTAGCGCCGCCGCTCGTGGCGTGCGCGCCACAGTTGCAGATAGTGCCCGATCTGCGCCGATTCGATGCGCTGGTAGGAGCTCGTGGGCAGCGACGTTAAGAACTTCTTTCCGTAGCCCTTCGTCACCAGGCGCGGGTCGGCCAGAATCAGCACGCCGTAATCGGTCGACGAGCGGATAAGGCGGCCGGCCGCCTGCTTGACCTCGAGCACCGCCTCGGGCAGCGAATAGCGCGCCCAAGCGCGGTCTTCGCGCAAGTTGCGCTCGCACGAGAGCGGGTCCGTGGGGCTCGAGAACGGCAGCTTGGGAATGATGACGCAGCGCAGCGTCTCGCCGCTGGCGTCGAATCCCTCCCAGAAGGCCTTAAGCGCAAAAAGCGACGAGGTCGGCTCGTTGATAAACCGGTCGCGCAGGCGACGAGGAGATGAGTTGCGCTGCTGGCAGTTGAGTTCCAGACCCGCACGGGCCATCTTGGGCTCAACGCGGGTGTACAGGTCTTCCATGTCGCGCCGATTGGTGAACAGCGTGAGCACCGATCCGCCCATGGCAAGATGGGCGTCGACCAGCACGCGCTCGAGCGCCGTAAGATAGCTCTCACGATCGCGCGGATCGGGTATATCGCCCGCAACGACTACAGCCATGTTCGAATCGAAGTCGTAGCTCGAGTCCAAGTGCAGCGATGAGGATGTTGAAGCACCGATGCGATCGAGGCCGACCGCGTGGTTAAAGTGTTCAAAGCTTTTGGACACCGTCATGGTCGCCGAGGCAAAGATAGCCGTGTGAACCTCGGGCAGCCACTCGGTTGCCAAGGCCTCGCCAATGTCGATGCGCTCTGCGGTCATTGACTCTCCGCCGGCACGCAACCTGCGATTGACCTGCAGCGAATACACGTAGTGTTCATCGGTGCCGTCGATGATGAGTTTGAGGTTCTCGACCAGCTCGTGCAGGCGGCGCGAGGTATCGCCCAGGTCGACAACAACCTCGGGCTTGCCGGCGGCGACGGCCTGCACCAGCGCGTCAACGCTCTTGTCAGCTTGTTCCAATGCATCGATGGCAGCGTAGGCCGACTGTAAGAAATCATGCCAGTCGTCAGATTCGCGCAGCTCGGGGCCAATCCATAGATTGGCATTGTCATAACCCCCACGGGCACGGCGGCCGAGCTCGCGAACGCCATCGAACACGTCGGCGATTGCCATGCTCGCGCGCGCAACCGTCGACGTCGCCTTGGCAGTAAGGCCCAGATAGAGCGTAGAGCCCTCGGAGGTTACCAAATCACGGGAAACCTGGCTTAGCGCACCGGTGCTCGAGCCACCCAGGCGCTCAAACAGAACGCGTGATTCGTCCGCCGACACCACGCGCGCCCACTGACGGCGCGCCTCGCGCTCGATAGAATGGGCCTCGTCGATTACCCAATGACGAATCGGAGGTAAAATCCTGCCCTCGGCCGCGACATTGCGGAACAGCAGGGAATGGTTGGTGACCACCACGTCGGCATGCGCTGCACGACGGCGAGCGCCGTGGACCAAACATTTATCAGGGAAAAACGGGCAGAGGCGACGAGCACACTCGCGCGAGGCCGTCGTAAAGTCGGGGCGGTTGACGCTGCGCCACCGAATGCCGAGCGAGTCGAGGTCGCCATCGGCTGATTGGCAGACGTACGCCATAATGACCGCGACCGCCGTGAGCGTGTCCGCCGGATCGCGCTTGGTGGTAATCTCGACCTGGCCGCGGCTCATGCGCTCAAGCTTGCGCAGGCACGGATAGTGGTCATAGCCCTTGAGAGCGCAAAATGACAGGCCACCGTCCAGTTGCTCGGCAAGTTTTGGCAGCTCATGGTACATGAGCTGGTCGGCAAGATTGTTCGATTTGGTCGCAATACCAACCGTGATGTTGTTACGGCGTGCTGCCTCGGCAAAAGGCACCAGATAGGCCATCGATTTGCCGACGCCCGTGCCCGCCTCAATTACACGATGAGTGCCCGTGACCAGCGCATCGCGGACCTCGAGCGCCATCGCGATCTGCTCATCACGCGGCTCGTAGGTGGGATACATGCGATTGACCAGGCCACCTGGCGCATAGTCTGCCTCAATCTCCTCACGACTCGGCATCTTGAGGACCGGCAGTTCGTCGGCGTCCACCCGATCGTCGGCGCGATCGGCCTTGAGAACGTCAGCACGAGCGGCGCTGAGAGAGAAGATAGAACCAGGGTTCTGCCCTGCCAAGAATGAGAAGATAGGACGATAGGACCAAGGCACATCCGGATGCATGTCGGCTAGGCGCGCCATGAGGCCCTGGGGCAAGTCGGTGAGCGCCACGAGCAACACGCGCCATACGCCACACAGGGCGTCGACGTCGGCATTGGCACGGTGTGATACCGAGTCACAGCCAAACAGATCGGCCATAAAAGACAGCTTGTGCGAGGCCAGGCGCGGAAGCGCGATTCGCGACAGCGCCAGCGAATCGATCCAAATATCGCTCACGTTGACGCCGCCTTTGACCGACTCGATAAACGAGCGGTCGAACGTGGCGTTATGTGCGATCACCGGGCAACCACCGACAAAATCGGCGAGAGCGGCGACGGCCTCAACGGCCGACGGGGCATCTGCCACATCGGCATTTGTAATGCTCGTGAGCTCGGTAATCTCGGCGGGAATCAGCTGCTTGGGATGCACGAAGGTATCGAAACGGTCGACGATCTCACGGCCCGAAAGACGGGCCGCCGAGATCTCGATCAGCTCGTTGTCCTGCACCGAAAGACCTGTGGTCTCGGTATCGAGGACAATCACATCTTCCTCGATAAGGCCGAAGGACTGCGTTTTGGCGCGTTCGGCGAGCGTGGCATAGGAGTCGATGACAAACTGCGGCGTTCCTGACGAAACCGCGTCCTCGATTAGCATGCAATGCCCGCTCGACGAAGGCCCATACGGATCAGGCTGTCACAGACCTGCGGGAACGTCATGTCGTCGGTGTGGCGAATCTCATCCGGATACAGCGACGTATCGGTCATGCCGGGAATGGTATTGGTCTCGAGGATAACGGGGCCGTCCTCGCTCACGATAAAATCGCTGCGCGAGATACCCAGGCAACCGAGGGCCTTGTGAGCGGCGCAGGCAAGCTCCTGAGCGCGAGCGTAATTCTCGGGTGAAATCTGCGCCGGAATGCGATGAATGTCCGTAGGGTCGACATATTTCACGTCCAGATCGTAGAACTCGCAGTCCTCGGGCTTACGAATCTCGACAATCGGCAGAGCGCGCACGTCATCTTCGCCGTATACGCCGACGGTGATCTCGGTACCCTCGATGCACTTCTCGACCAGCACTTTGTCGCCGTACTCAAACGCCTTGGCGATTGCCGCGGGCAGCTCGGAGGGCTCATGGACCAGGGAAATGCCATAGCTGGAACCGTTGACGGCCGGCTTCACAAAGCAGCGCTCGCCACAAACCTCGACGATATGATCGATATCGACTTCATCGCCCACCTCGAGCGCAAGGCCGGGGGCAATGGGAATGCCCGCCTTGGCGTACAGGAGCTTAGAGACCTCCTTGTCGGCACCGCAGGCGCTGGCAAGCACGCCCGAAGCCGTGTAGGGGATACCCAGGGTCTCCATGGCGCCTTGCATGGCGCCATCCTCGCCGCCGGCACCGTGCATGGCGATAAACGCCACGTCAAAGCCGCCGGTCGCCATGGTTACCATAAAATCATCGGCAGCCGTGTCGAGCAGCTCCACCGAAGTGTAGCCGGCCTCCTTCAAGGCAACCACGACGTTCTTTCCCGAATTGAGCGAGATCTCGCGCTCAGCGGAATGACCGCCCGCCAAGACCGCTACGTGCATGTTCTCTAGGCTTTTACCCGGCATGGGCAGACTCCTCCTCTATAATTTCTGCAGCTGATACCATATTGTAGCGATACCCTCTACGTTTCCCCAAAATCGAAAGGCTTCCATGAATCCCAGGACTAAATCTCAGGACATTCGCGACTTGAGCCAAAACGATATTCGCGAGCTCGTGGCCGAGCTTGGCCAGCCCGCCTTCCGCGCGAAGCAGCTCATCGAATGGGTCTTTGAGAAGAACGTTTGTTCGTTTGACGATATGACCAACCTTCCCAAGGCTTTCCGCGAGCAGCTTAAAGAGGCTTTTGCCTTTGACACGCCGACTGAACTCACCAAGCAGGTTTCCAAAGATGGCTCTCGCAAGTATCTGCTCGAGTACCACGACGGCGTTTCCGTCGAGACCGTCGGCATGCCCCGTCGTAACAAGCTTTCCGTCTGCGTTTCCACCCAGGCAGGCTGTGGCATGGGCTGTGCCTTTTGCGCTACCGGTCTCAACGGCCTCAAGCGCTCTCTGACCGCTCAAGAGATCGTCGACCAGGTACTTCATGTATCCAACGACTTTGGCGAGCGCGCCACGAGCGTTGTCTTCATGGGCCAGGGCGAGCCGTTTGCCAACTACGACGAGGTTCTCAAGGCGCTGCGAATCCTCAACGACCCCGATGGCATCGGTATCGGCGCTCGTCACCTCACCGTCTCTACCAGCGGCGTTATTCCCGGTATTCGCAAATTTGCCGACATCCCCGAGCAGTTCACGCTTGCCGTTTCCCTGCATTCCGCCATCCAGTCGACGCGCAATAAGCTCATGCCCGGTGTTAAGAAGTACACGCTGCTTCGCCTTCACGAAGCGCTTCAGCTCTACACCGAGAAGACCGGCCGCCGCCCGACCTATGAGTACGCCATGATCGAAGGCGTCAACGATACGAATCCCGAAATGCAGGCGCTCTGCGACTTCTGCGAGGGAACGCTGTGCCACGTTAACCTCATTCAGCTTAACGACATCGAGGGTAGCCCGCTCAAGCCGTCGCCGATTCATAAGGTTGAGGATCTTCAGCGTCGTCTTGAGTCCCGTGGCATCGAGACCACGATTCGTAACTCCCGTGGTAACGATATTGACGCCGCTTGCGGACAGCTGAAGCAGCGCTTCAAAGTTCAGAAGAACGCATAGGGGAGTCGCACCCCAAAACGTTTCATGTGAAACATCGAACGGCCCCGGTTACAGGAGTGAACTGCCTCCCATTTCTTGGACATGAGAAATGGGAGGCTTTTTATGCGTGTCG
>UQVD01000019.1 GCA_900544385.1 uncultured Collinsella sp. | reverse complement strand
GCTCGGAGATGTGTATAAGAGACAGGTCTGACCGCGGCGACAGGTAAAGCTCAGATTGCACAGCGTGTCCTCGTCGGCGTCGTCAAAACGAAACGACATATGATCGAACACGGCGACCGCGTCGGCTCCGTCTGCGGACTCAGGCGCCCCGTCGCCCAGCGTAGCCTTGCCGTCCACGATGCTCGGCTCGATTTCGAGCACCTGCTGCGCACGGTTGAGGCACGCCGCGGCGCGCGGAAGCGTCAGAATCACCATCTGCGCCATCATCACAAAGAAAAGAATCAGGATCGCGTATTCCAACACGGCCGAAATGCTGCCGATTTGCATGGCGTGGACGCCCACGCGGTTGCCGCCCACCCACAGCACCGCCACCTCGGCGATGTTCATCAAAAAGAAGCTGGAGCTGTCGAGGCCCACAAACAGGTGGTTGACCTTGATGGCGTTGGCCGCGTAATCGCTAAACACCTCGTCCAGGCGCTGCTCCTCGTGGCGCTCCTTGTTAAATGCGCGGATGACGCGCACGCCCACGATGTTCTCGCGCAGCACCACGTTCA
Source organism: uncultured Collinsella sp. (assembly GCA_900544385.1). GTDB lineage: Bacteria > Actinomycetota > Coriobacteriia > Coriobacteriales > Coriobacteriaceae > Collinsella. Next base: position 24,026 of record UQVD01000019.1, on the reverse strand, counting down.
TGCGGTCGATAAAGCTCTGCAGGCGCATAAAAATCGGCGCGGCGTTAGCCACCGTAAAGACCGCCGCCACCAGCACGATCGCAACCACCACGCCCAGCAGCGTGCCCATGGCGGGATCGATGAACCAAGCAAAAATGATGCCTGCCACGGCCAAGAATGGCACCGGCAACACCAGCTGAATCGTCTGAAGGACAGCTTGCTGAATCACGTTGATGTCGTTGAGCGAGCGTGTGATCATCGAACCCGTGCCAAAGCGCTCAAAGTCGCTGGCGGACAGCTCGAGCGACTTGTCGTACACAGCATTGCGGATATCGCAGGCCACGTTGGCGGCCAGGCGCGCCGAAAGATAGCAGCCCAGCACCGTGCCGCCGCTGGCCATGCCGGTCGCGATAAGCATGTACAGGCCGTTACGTAAAATATAGTCGACATCGCCCGTGGTAATACCGGTGTTGACCATGTTCGCCAGCATCGTGGGAACCAACAGCGTACCGACGTTATCTATCAGCACCGCAAACAGCGTCACCGCAATCAGACCGCGGTACGGCCTCATAAACCTCATTAAGAGTCGCATGTGTCCCCCTCGCCCTTATCGTCAGCCTCGTTCTCGGCGGCCACTTGCCGTTTAAATGCCTCGCACTCTTCGTTCAGAACATGGGAGAATTTACCGACCAGGCGCATGATCTCGCGCTGTTCCCACGGCTCGAGCGCTTCGAATGCCTGTTGCTCGGCTTTTTGCGCCGGTAACGCGTAGCGCTTGGCAAACCGCACGCCTTCTTCGGTCAATCGCACAACCTTGTTCTTACGACTGCCCTCGGCAAACTCCAACGTCGCAAGCCCTCGCGCCCTAAGCGTCTTGATCGCCGAATTGATGGTCTGTTTGCTGTAGAACCATTCACTCGTCAGCCGACTCACGGCAACGCTTCCGCCCGCTGCACTCGTGTCGACGAGCATCCAGTAGGCGCAGTCCGAAAGACCGCAGGTACGCGCGAACTCCGAATAGATACGGTCAAGCCCGTTAAGCATCCGGTCGAAATCGACCAGGCTAACTGCACTATTCATCTCTCCCACCATTCGATAGTCCGAGTTTTGACCAATTTATATCTCTACATTAGTCCGAGTTTTGACTATCGTCAATACGCTCGTTGTTTATGGTCGGCTCTACATAAGCATATCGACAAAAAAGACCGCCGGCGCGGGGGCGGCGCCGGCGGTTGCGAGAGAATATCAGTTGTTGGCCGTTAAGCGGCAACGGCCTCATAGACCGTAGCGCCCGAGAAGCTGTCATGCAGGCTCTTGCCGGCAATCCACGGCAGCTCGACGACCTCGCAGACCGTGTTGACCAGCTCGGAGCAGTCAGTAAAGTGGCCCTTGTCGTTGAGGGCCTCGCAATCCTGAACACGCCAATAGCCATCGGTGTGCGTGATGTAGTACTCGTGATCGTTGATCGACACGAAAGCGCGCGTCTTGGAACGCAGCAGCTTCAGAAATCCTTCGAAATCGGTCTCGACGACATCTCCAGCCTGGAACATGATGTTACCTCCTGGCCCGGCGCCACCACGGCGCATTGATAAACGTTGGTACTCCTTTAGTAAAACCTTTATCAGAGCTTATGCGCGCATCATTTAGGCAAGTGGTAAAAAACCGCAGGGTAGACGGGATAAAACGTTTAACCATCCCACCGGTTTGTCACATTCTGGCTGAAGTTTTATGCAAACCAACTTTTCCACTTGGTAGCTTGCGTTGTTTGGGGCCGACTACGCGATTACGGTTTTGGTTCGGCGGGTAAGAACGAGGCATCGAAACCAACGTCAGGAGGACCCATGGAGACCATCGAAGCACTCATCCACCGCCGCAGCTGCCGCAAATACAGCGATCGCCCTGTCGAGGCCGAGAAGCTCGCACGCATTATCGAAGCCGGCCAGTACGCGCCGAGCGGCATGGGACGCCAGCCGGTCACGTTCGTCGCCGTCACCGACCCCGCAACCGTCGAGCGCCTCTCGCAGCTCAACGCCCAAGTTATGGGCAGAGAGGGAGATCCCTTCTACGGCGCCAAGACCGTTGTGGTGGTGCTGGTCGACCGCAGCGTGCCCACGCACCTGGAAGACGGCTCGCTCGCCATGGGCAACCTGCTCAACGCAGCCTATGCGCTGGGCGTCGATTCGTGTTGGATCCACCGCGCGCACGAGGTCTTTGACTCACCCGAGGGACTGGAACTGCTGACCAAGTGGGGTCTGCCCGCCGACGGAAGCCTGCGCGGTGTGGGCAACTGCATTCTGGGCTATGCCGAGGGCACGCTTCCCGAAGCAAAGCCGCGCCGCGACAACGTGGTGTATGTTCCGCCGTTCTAACGAACGGCGAACCCGTTGACGCTGCGCGAGCCGCATTAACGCCAATCTGACGTTCAATTTCGAGGGCGCGACCAAAAGGTCAGCGCCCTCTCATTTCACGTCACCTTGGCGCAAATGCGGCCCGCTCGCTGTTGGTGCCTGACATCGAGTGAGCCACTGTCTTGGGCAGCTAAAAGGCCCCGTCCCATATTTGCTGCCCCACTCGCAACTTATCTTGCCGATGGAGTTGTCGTCGTTTCGTTCGTGTGAGTCGTTTTGGCGCCGTCGCCTTGTTCGTCCTCGTCCTTTTGAGCATCGGCAATGGTGGCAGCAGCTGCGACCATACCGCGCTGGGGCGCCACACCCGTCTGGTCTTGTGCGCCTTCAACAAGCTCCGTGCCAGCATGCGCAAGTTCAGGCGATTTGAACATCGCGCCCAGACTCGCGCCGTCGCCGGCATATCCGAGCGCCGCGAGCGCGATGACGATTATCGCGGCAACGACCACGATCGGCACGTAACGATGCCAGCCTGCAGGATTGAGGCCGCTACGGCGGGCAGCACCGCGGCTAATGTAGCCAAGCGTTCCATCGTGCTTGAGCTTTGAGCCCACCACGCGCCTTCGTCCCCACAACGAGGACTCGGCCTGCATGGCCAAGCGAGCGCTTGCCGAAGGATAGCCATATTTTGTGCGCTTGAACGAGCCGTCGAACCCCGAGGCGCTTTTGCCCCACGTCCGCGAAGTCGTACGCCGGCCGACCGGCGCCGCACTTCGCTTTGTTCGGTTCGTTTTTGAAGTCTCCGCCATACTCCCCCGCACGCCGTAACACAATCGAAACAATGCTTCTTTGGACTGTATCACACGCGCCGCACGCGGTCACGGCGCCTCGCTCAGCGGTCGTTGTCCTTCAGCAGGCGCCATAAAGTCGTGCGGCTTATACCGAGCACCTCTGCCGCACGTGTCCTGTTGCCGTGAAGGTGCTGCAGAACCAACCGTGCGACATCGCGCTCGGTATCGGCCAGGGGACGCAAGATGTACAAATCGCTTTCGAGCGCCGGGGCGCCAAAGGTCGCGGTCTTGATAACGTCCTCCTGGGCAAGCACCTCTTTCGCCACGGCACGCTCCACCGTTCCAGCCCCCACTAATATATAGAGTCGTTCAGAGACTTCACGCAGCTGCAGGTAATTGCGGGGCCAACGGTACGCATCGAGCGTCTCTGCCGCGGCGGCGGACAACATGGGGGCACCCGTCTTAAACATATCTGCCAGATACCCCAGATAGCGCGCAACCTTTTCCGACGCGCCGCCCTGCTCGGCAATCGCCGGCGCCACACTCACGGCACAGGCCAGACGCTCGGTTACAAAAGCAGCCTGATCGCTTTCGCCGCCGCCCGGCATATCGTTTGCCGTCAACACCACATGGCAACGAGTTGCGAGCGCCGTGTCGATCATTGCGGACACGAGCTCGCGCAGACGTTGGGGGCCAACAGCATGCCAGCCGCCCATACAAAGTGTCAGCCCCGTTTGGAATAGCGGCGATTCGGAACTTTTGAGCAGATGGCGCCAGCCGCGATCCGTAAGCTCATCGAGCGCAACGGACACAAAGGGCTGATCGGCATAGGGTCCATCCAGGTACAGGCGTCTTGCAATCTGATCCTGCCCCGCGCCCAGCTCGCCCTCGAGCATAAGGGGCACCCCACGCGCATAGCTCTCCCGTACGGGGACAGCGACCGCCGCCGCGTCTTCGACGATGCCGTACGTGCTCGACGCGTAGCGAGCCTCGACTTCGTCGGCATTGAGCCACTCGATGCCCGCATGCGTCGCAGCGGCGCGCACCTCATGCGCCACGACCACCCAAAGCGCTCCGCGCTCCTTGGCCGTCGGGCGCACCGTCAAGCTCAACCGCACGCCCTCGTGGCCCATCACCAGGCGCGCCCCATCGCCCACGCGAGCGAGACGCTCGGAAACAAAAGCAGCGATATCCTGCTCGAGCGCCGCGTCACTCATAGTCGAGATCACAACGCCACCGCGCTCGTCGATTGCCAGCGCCGATGCTCCGGCTGCGGACAATGCCTCAATCAGAATCTGCAGCTTGGCATCGCTGTCCATGGTTCGCCCCGTCTCCAGCCGCGGCCCCATCTGAGACCCGGCATCTCAAGTGTTTCAAAATTGAACGATAATGTTCACCAAACACTATAGGGCCCGCGGTGCCTTCTTGCGAATATATGAATTGCCCCGCATCGCCATCCTGGCGGGGCGATAAGAGCTCTTCGGGACCTATCAACCTGCGGACAAGCCATACCCGCAAGAGCTCCTATCGCTCCACCGTGAGAATGCGCCCACCAGCACGCAGCACGCAAATCAGCTACTTCTCTACCAGATTCCCAGCACGTGCTGCATTCCCAAACTCATGCATGCAATGCCAATCCAGCAGCAAAAGCCCAACGCGATGGGCTTGCCGCCCTTTTTGACCAGCTCGACGATATCGGTATTAAAGCCAATAGCCGCCATGGCCATCACAATAAAGAACTTCGACAGCTCCTTGATGGGCGCCGTAATGGACGCGGGAAGCTGAAGCACCGTGGTGATCACGCTCGCCAGCACAAAGAACAGCACGAACATGGGAAACGCTCGTTTAAGCGAGAACGTGCTTTTGGCGTCGCCGCCGGCCTTGCGCGCCAGATGCATCTGCCAGCATGCGAGAACCAACGTAATGGGAATAATGGCCAGCGTCCTGGTGAGCTTAACCACTGTGGCGCTTTCGAGCACATTGGCGCCGGGATGCATGCTGTCCCAGGCGCTCGCCGCAGCCGTTACCGACGAGGTATCGTTGATGGCGGTGCCGGCAAACAGGCCAAAGCCCTCGTTGGTCAGCCCGAGCATGCCGCCGAGCGTCGGAAACACGAGCGCCGCGATAACGTTAAACAGGAAGATGACCGAAATGGCTTGGGCAATCTCGCGATCATCAGCATCGATAACGGGCGCGGTCGCAGCGATGGCCGACCCGCCGCAAATCGACGAGCCCACACCCACAAGCGTCGCGATCTTGCCCGGCACGTTCATAACGCGGCAGAGCACAAAGGCGATGACAAGCGAGGTCGAGATCGTCGCCACGATAATCGGCAGCGACTGGGCGCCTTTGGACAGAATCTGCGAGAGGTTCATGCCAAAGCCAAGCAGGATAACCGCGTACTGCAAGACTTTTTTAGACGTATAGGTGACACCGGCGGTGAGCTGTTCGCGGCGATTCTTGGGAAAGACAAGCGCCAGAACCATGCCAAAGAGGATGGCAAATACCGGCCCACCGACCACCTCAATCTGTTTGCCAAACAACGTCGCGGGGATGGCGATGATCAGGCAGAACAAGACGCCCTTCCAGCGCTCGCGTACGATATTTGCCAGTTGCATATGGGATTCCTTCTTTCTATTTCACGTTTGCGACGGCTTATGATACGGCAACATTGGGCACAGCCCTGCGCAAATACAGACTAAGATGCCGCAATAGTTCTTGGGCAACAGCCGAATTACCCACCGCGGAGAGCTGATTCGCGGCATAATTAACAGCTGATATATGAGTGTGATAGAACGGTTGTGAGGCACTATGGAAGAATCGATGCACGTCGGCGAGCAGGAAACGAGCCTACAGGACCAGTCCTACCACACCATTCGACGCAAAATCGTCTACCTGGACTACAAGCCGGGCGAAAAGCTAGGCGTCAAGCAGCTTTGCGACGACCTGGATATGGGGCGCACCCCTGTGCGCGAGGCACTGGTGCGTCTGGCGCAAGAGGGCCTGGTGCGCACCGTGCCCCAAAGCGGCACCTATGTCTCGCCCATCAACCTCACCTTTGCCGAGAGCGCCTGCTACATTCGCGAACACCTGGAAAAACAGGTGATTGTGGAGTGCTGCGCCCGTGCCACCTCGGCAGGCATCGAGCAGCTCGACCGAGCCATCGCGCTGCAGGAAAAGGCCATGGCCGAAGAGGATCGCATCGGATTCTTTTTAAGCGACAACCTCATGCACCGCATGATCTTTAGCATCGCGTGCCGCAGCACCGTGTGGTCGTGGCTCGAGGCGACCAATGCCGACCTGGAGCGCTTCCGCTGGCTGCGCGCCGCCACGCAGAGGCTCGACAATCAGGAGATTGTTAACGAGCACAAGCAAATCCGCCGCGCCATCGCCGGCCGCGACCCCATCGAGGCGAGCTTTTTGGTCAGCAAGCACCTGCATATGATGTTCCGCAACCAGACCGAGGTCCTGGACCAATATCCCAAGTACTTCGAGACCAGCAAGCTCCGCTAACCTGCCAAAAAGGGACAGGTTTATTTCGGCAGGTTTTACCTGGTCAAATGAAACAAGGCCCGGCTCCGCCACAACGGAGCCGGGCCTTGGTCGCCAGAACGGCGAAACAACAACTACTCCACGGTCACGCTCTTAGCCAGGTTGCGAGGCTGGTCAACGTCGCAACCGCGCAAAATGGCCACCTCGCGGGCGAGCAGCTGCAGCGGAACGCTCGCCGTGATGGGGCTGAACACGTCACGGACGGACGGCACGCGAATGATGCAGTCGGCAATCTTGTTGATTTCCTCGTCGCCCTCGGTAGCAACGACGATGACCTTGGCGCCGCGAGCCTTGCACTCCATGAGGTTCGACACCGTCTTATCGTACGTTGCGCTCTTGGTTGCCACCGCGATGACAGGGAAACCCGGATCGATCAGCGCGATGGGGCCATGCTTCATCTCGCCGGCAGCATATGCCTCGGCGTGCAGGTAGCTGACCTCCTTGAGCTTGAGCGCGCCCTCGTAGGAAATGGCGGCGCCCATGCCGCGACCCACGAACAGCGCGGACTGCGCGTCCTTGCAGACAAGCGCGGCCTCGCGCACGGCCTCGGTCTGCGTATCCAGGATCCACTGGATCTGCTCGGCCGTATCGGAAAGCTCGCGGAACAGCATGCGCGTCTGCTTGGTGGTCAGGCGGTACTTGACCTGTGCCAGCAGCAGGGCCAAAAGCGTGAGGCTCACGACCTGACCGATGAAGCTCTTGGTCGAGGCGACGGCGATCTCCTTGTTGGCCTTGGTGTAGATGACGCCGTCGCTTTCGCGCGCCACCGGGCTGCCCACCACGTTGGTGATGCCGAAGACCTTGGCACCCTTGATGCGCGCATCGCGAATGGCGGCAAGGGTATCAGCCGTCTCGCCCGACTGGGAAACGGCAACGACGAGCGTCGTCGGCGTAATGATGGGATTGCGATAACGGAACTCGCTGGCCGCCTCCACCTCGGTGGGGATGCGAGCCCAGCCCTCAATGAGATTCTTGGCGATGAGTCCGGCATGGTAGCTGGTGCCGCAGGCAATCACATATACACGGTCGATATCGTTGAGCTCCTCGAGCGAAAGGCCCAGCTCGTCGATATCGAGCTCACCGGCAGGGGTCATGCGGCCCACCAGCGTGTCGCGCACCACGCGCGGCTGCTCGTGAATCTCCTTGAGCATAAAGTCGGGATAACCGCCCTTTTCGGCCATGTCCAGGTCCCAGTCGATATGGGTGATTTTGGGTTCGATAACGTTGCCGGCCTCGTCGGTATACTCGACGCCTGCGGGCGTGAGCTTGGCAAACTGACCGTCTTCGAGCACCACGACATCGCGGGTGGCATCGATAAGCGCGATCACATCGGAGGCAACGTAGGAGCCGGTCTCGCCCACGCCGACCACAATCGGGGAGTCCTTGCGGGCAACAGCGATCACGCCAGGTTCGTCGGCGCACACGGCGGCCAGGCCATAGGCGCCCACCACGTGGGTGCAGGCCTCGCGCACGGAAGCCATCAGGTCGCGCGTCTCGGCATAGGCCTCTTCGATCAAGTGCGCGAAGACTTCGGTATCGGTCTCGCTCTTAAAGTGATGGCCGCGGCCCTCCAGCTCTTCGCGCAGCTCGGCGAAGTTCTCGATGATGCCGTTGTGGACGATGGCGATGCGACCATCGCAGCTGGTGTGGGGATGGGCGTTGACAACGGAAGGCTTGCCGTGAGTGGCCCAGCGGGTATGGCCGATACCGCAGGTAGCGTCGCTGTCGATATTGGAAAGCTCGCTCTCCAGGCCCGCAACCTTACCCACGCGGCGGATGACGTCGAGGTGAGCCGCGGCGCCCTCGCCCACCTCGAGCGCGACGCCCGAGGAGTCATAACCGCGATATTCCATACGCTTAAGGCCCGTGACCAGAATGTTCTTTGCAATATCAGAGCCGGTGTAGCCGACAATTCCGCACATAGGATAAATCCCTTCGCTCGCGTGACTGCAAAACGCCCACGCACGACGGGCGCTGAGACGTATAACGTCCGAGTATTGTACTCACACAAACGCAAGCTGATATACCAGAAGTGGTATCTTAAACTGGATACCACTCGATGCACACACCCTACCACCACAACGGTGACAGGCACCTTTGCGGTGGTTGGCACTCCCCTAGGGACGCAGGCGGCGCTCGAGCCGATTGCCCAGGGCCGTGAGTGCCATAACAATGACGTAGTAGACCACGGCCACCACTAAAAACGGTTCAAAGGCTCGATAGGTGAGCGCCTGCACGCTCTGGGCGGCGCGCATCATATCCATCAGGCCGATGGTTGCCACCAGCGAGGAGCTCTTGAGGACCGTGATCACTTCGTTGACCAGAGCAGGGGCAATCGAGCGCATCGCCTGCGGAACGATGATCTTGCGCATCATGGGAACATAGCGAAGCCCGATGGCCCGAGCGGCATCGTACTGCCCCCGGTCAACGCCCTCGATACCACCGCGCACCGTCTCGGACACCGTCGCTGAGCCGTTGAGCCCCAGTGTAATGGCACCGGCGGCAAACATCGAAATTTTGAAGCCCGTGAGCTGCGGCGTCGCAAAGTACGCCAAAAAAAGTAACACGATGAGCGGCACGCCGCGAAAGATAGAGGTGTAGAAGTTGAGCACCGCACGCAATGGGCGACAGGGCAAAACCTTGAGCACGGCAATGAGAAAGCCCAGGACGAGTGCTATGGCCAGCGCGGCGGCCGTCACCTGACAGGTCACGACCAGGCCGCTCATAAACATCGGTATATATGGTTCTAGCAGTTCAAACTTCATCAGCATGCCCTTGGCGCGCGCCTCACCGGCTCGCTATTTTCCGGCAACCGTCGACGTACCGGAAGCGGAATAGTCGCCGTTCCACATGAAGTCGGCGCCCACATACTGCTTGATGCAGTCATCGATGGTGCCGTCCTCGAGCATCTCGCCGACACATTCGTCAAGCGCCGCGACAAATCCGGCACCCTTCTTGGCCATCAGGCGGTACACGCCCACGTGATCGCTCGTCTCGGAGCGATCGAGCAGGCCCAGTACCAGGCCCTCATTCGCATCGCGCATGGACTGGCCCTCGGCGCCGTCACACAGGTAGGCATCGATGCGCCCGGCGAGCACCTCTTGCAGGCACTGGTCACCACCGTCGTACGTGTGAATATCAGCATCGGGCATGACCTTGGCGATGAACTTGTTCTGCACGGTACCGGTGGTGCAGGCGATAGACTTGCCGGCGAGGTCCTCAACGCGCTTGACGGGATCGCCGCCGAGCGTGAGAACGCCCACAAGCGGCTGATAGTAGCCGCGCGTGAAGTCATAGGTCTGCTCGCGCTCTTCATTGGAGCTCATCGCCATGGTAAAGGCCTTGTCATCGCTCTGCACCGATGCAAGCGTGGCGGCAAAGTCCTGCGGCTCAAAGTCGTAAGAAAAGCCCAGGCGCGAGGCCATCTCGTCGGTAATGGCGATATCCAGGCCGACAACCTTCTGCTTGCCGTCCGACTGCGTCTCCAGATAGCGATAGGGCGCAAAGGCATCGTCGCCCACAAAGGTGAGCTTGGCGCCCTTGATATCGTCGCCCGCAACCGCGGCAGAACCAGCGGCAGAGCCCTTGTCAGCGCCACTGCCAGCGCAACCGCTCGCCGCAACCATTGCAGCACCGGCGATTAAACCCAGGAAATCACGACGAGAAACAGCGCGAGTCATACCAAAGCCTTTCAATCTACGTTCAAAACGGCTTCCATTGTAGACACTCCACCGTTTAACGCGCAGCCCAGCCGCGCCAAAACCACCACAAAGGGGGACAGGCACCTTTGTGTGGTCTGGACTCCGGTGTTTGCCCAGATAAAACCTGCCAAAATAAACCTGCCCCTAATTGGTAGGTTTTGACACCCCGGGAACGGGCGATGCTACAATCTGACTCGTACTTGAAACGCATCAAAGGGGCCGCTATGGCAAAGGTAAAAATCAGCGACGTCGCGCGCGAGGCAGGAGTCTCGCTGGGCACGGTATCCAACGCGCTCAACCACCCCGAAAAGCTGCGCCCCGAGACCCTCAAGCTCATCAACGAGACCATCAATCGCCTTGGCTACCTGCCCAACCAAAGTGCTCGTCAGCTCGCGGGCGGCGCCACCAAGTCCTTTGGCCTGGTCCTCCCCCGTCTCGACCATGGCTTCTCGCTCCAAATTGCCAGCGGCGCCCATAACGAGGCCCGCAAGCACGGCTATGACCTGCTCATCGCCAACGCCGATAACGACGACATCCTCGAGGACCACTACCTGCGCTATTTTATGGGCACACAGATGTCCGGTGTCATGGTTCAGCCCATGGCGTCCCCCGATTGGCACCCCGCAATGACCAAGATGCCCGTGCCGATCGTCCATCTGGACATCCACTGCTCCGAACCCGGTTACTACGTGGCCGCCGACAACGAGGCGCAAGGGCGCATTATCGCCGAGCTCGCCATCACCCGCGGCGCGCGCCATATCACCGTTGTGGGCAGAGCGGCATTTATGCAGCTCACCCTGCGCGTACTTGGCATTCATAAGGCCCTCGTCCTGCATCCCGATATCAAAATTGAGGTCATTGACGCCGGAGAATGGAATACCGCTGCCGATGGTTACAGCACCGGCGCTCAGATTGCCGAGCGCTCTACCGGCGAGCGTCCCGATTTTGTCATCGGCCTTACCGATGTATTGGCCTCGGGCGTTATCTCGGCGTTGACCGACAAAGGCATCTCCGTCCCCGAACAGGTTCGCGTAGCCGGCTGCGACGGCAACCCGCTTGCATGGAGCGGGTCGGTCCCCCTCACCACGGTGGCACCCCCGGGCTACGAGATTGGCCGCAAGGGTGTCCAGCTGCTCATGGAGCAAATCGAGAACAAGGCGCCGGCAAAAACCAAGCACATCCGCATTGGTTCCGCAGCGAGAACCGTTACTGCGGTCACAGCCGCCGAGGACATCAACCGTCAGGAACTCGTGCGGCCGTTCCTCTTGGAGCGCGCCAGTACCCAGGCGAGCAGCCAAGCCGAAGTCACGGCCATCAACCTCGGTGCGTATCTATAGCACGTCGGCCAGTATGCCAAAACGCCGCTTAAGCAAAAGAGGCCCGACCATTGCCGGACCCCTTTTGCTTAAGCGCAAAGACGGCCAATTGCTCGTTTCAGCTCCGCAATTGTCTAGCGCACGGCCTTGACCGCCGCCGTCAGATCGAACAACGTATCGAGCACGGCCTCGCAGCCATCCACCACGTCCTGCGGCAGCGGCACGATATCGGGAACGGCAAAGACATGGCAACCGGCCGTGATACCCGAGACGCAGCCGTTGCGCGAATCCTCGACCACGGCACATTCCTCGGGGGCAAAGCCCGCGCGATCGCAGGCAAGCAGGTACATCTCAGGGTTGGGCTTGCCGTGCACGACGTCCTCGCCACAGGTCACCGTTTCAAACTTGTCAAAGAGGCCGACCATCTTAAGGTTGCGCTCGGCCGTAACGAGGCGCGACGACGTTGCAAGGCCCACGTGATAGCCCGCAGTCAGCAGCTCGTCTATGCACTCGGCGGCGCCGGCCTTTAGTTCCAGTTCGGTCTTGACCATCTCGTCGCGAATCTCCTTGTGGCGGACATAGATCGCCTCGGTGGTTTCGCGGCTGCCGTAATGCTTATCAAGGATGTCCATGACATCGGGCAGCGTGCGGCCGATAAACTGATGGATCAGAGCATCATCAATCGCGATCCCCAGCTCGGCAGCGCCCGCCTTCCATGCCTTGATGCCTAAACGCTCGGTATCGACCAGCGTTCCGTCCATGTCAAAAATAACAGCCTTGATCATATCGGCCCCCTCACCGGATTGCATTACTGCCACTCTACCGCACTTTACAAACTTGTATATAACGTATATAGCATATTGCACTTTCGTTACATAAGCGGAAGTCTTATGACAGGCAGCTCGGTAGGATTATAGTTTTCGACCGAGTACTCAATGGTAAGGATCGTTTCATGCTTTCAGACACTACTGCACCTGCAGAGGAGCTTCAGGACAAACTCGCGACGCTCGAGCAGTTGCTTTTGGCATACGGACGCGTCGCCATCGGCTTTTCCGGTGGCGTCGACAGCAGCTTTTTGGCCGCGGTCTGCGCCCGTATCATGCCCGCTAGCACGCTTCTCGTTCACCTCACCACGCCGCTCATCGGCACGCCCGAGCAGGCTTCATTTGAGCGATCCGTTGACGTACAAGCCAGTGAGGAGCCGCATTTTAAGCTCCCCGTACTCAATCTTTCGGTCGATCAGCTGCAGCTCCCCCAAGTAGCTTGCAACGACGCCAATCGCTGCTACCACTGCAAGCACGCCGGCTTTATCGCCATCGTGAACCACGCCAAGTCACTCGGCTTTCCCACCGTCATCGATGGCAGCAATGCAAGCGATCGCGGTGACTACCGCCCTGGCATGCGCGCGGCAGAAGAGCTCGGTGTACGCTCCCCTCTTATGGAGGTCGGCTTTACCAAGGACGAAGAGCGCGAGCTGTTGCGTGCATGGGGCTATCCCGTTTGGAGCCTGCCGGCGGGAGCCTGCCTTGCCACCCGCGTCCCCACGGGCGAGGAGCTTACGCGCGAGAAGGTCGATTTGATCCGCGCCTGCGAGGATTACCTACACGATCTTGGTCTGGCGCAGGTTCGCGCGCGCTTGGTCGGCGGCTGCATGCATATCGAAGCCGCTCCCGCAGATGTCACTAAGATTGCCGCCCTCGGCACCGCCGTCGACGACGAGGGCAAGACCCCGCTGCCCGCTGCAATCGAGTCTGCGTTGCGCGAGCTGGGCTGCGGCCATATCTCCCCCGAGGTCACCCCCTACATCCACGGCAACATGAATCTTTAGGTTACGCCGTTTTACAAACGGCGTACCTGCTCGGCGCTGCGCGGGCTCCGGGCACGGCAATCTGACGTTCAACTTCACGGGCGCGACCAAAAGGTCAGCGCCCGCTTGCTTCACGTCACCTTACCGCACCCGGAGCCCGCTCGCTCGCATATGCTCAACCTGCACTGCGTTAACTGACCTGCCAATAAGGGACAGGTTTATTTGGCAGGTTTTATCTGGGGAAACGCCGGACAGCCCCATATACACAACCGCCGCAGCTCCATATGAGGCAAATGAATCAGTAGCGCCTATTCCAAATCTTGAGTATTTGTTCGGCGGGACGGCCTCTGCCGGCTCCTGCTAGACTGGTAGACTCCCAACCGTCCATCCAGGAGCCTCCATGTCGCGCAAGTCCGCCTACAAGCAAGTGCTTTCCATCGGCACCGCCGTGGTGCTGGGGTTTGCGCTGTTCACAGGGTCGCTCGACGGAGCGCCCAAGCTGCTGTCGCCGCAAAGCGATGAGCAGGCGGTAGCTCTGGCCGAGAAACAAAACGAGAGTCCCAGCCGCACCGACGACGAGGCAGACCTGGTTGCCCGACTCGAATCGGGAACAGAGAGCTCCTCAGACTCTCAAAATAGCCAAGCCTCTGGCGATGGCTCCGATTCCGCCGCAACCGACACCGGTGACGACGGCTCCGCCGACAGTACCGCTACCCCCATCGACGAGGTCGAAAACCCCGATCTCGACCGCGCCCGCGGCGTATATCTCAGCAGCATTCCCGACTACGCCGGCAATCCCTACGTTGCCCTTCGCGCCGACAGTACGCACCCGCTCGGCACGCCGTCATTCACACTCGATGAATACGAACGCGCTGCAGAAGAGGGCTGCTTTAAGAAGTTCACCAAGCTCGACAGCTTGGGCCGCACCCGTAAGGCGCTCGCCTGCGTGGGCCCCGAATCGCTCGGTCAGGGTAAGCGCGGCGATATCTCGCGTATCCACCCCGCCGGATGGCACCAGCAACGCTATGACTTTGTTCCGGGCCAGAGCCTCTACAACCGCTGCCACCTTATCGCCTGGTCGCTCTGCGGCGAAAACGCCAACCGCAAGAATCTCCTCACCGGCACGCGCTATCTCAACGAGACGGGCATGCTACCGTTTGAAGAGCAGATTCTCAACTATATTCGCGATACGGGTAACCATGTGCTCTACCGCGTCACGCCCATGTATAACGAAGAGGAACTTGTCTGCCGTGGCGTACGCCTTGAGGCGCAATCAGTCGAGGACCACGGCAAGACCCTCTGTTTCCACGTATATTGCTACAACCTGCAGCCGCATGTGCAGATCGACTACGCCACCGGCCGCAATCAGGCCTCGGGAGACTAGGGCCGACCAAGCTGCCCGTAACCCAAAAAAATGATCCGTTTTCCTCCGTCCCCCAGGGATCAAAAAGAGCCGCCCCGGATTACCCAGAGCGGCCCTTGCACCGGCATGCATGTTACAGGCAACGCCACACGCTACTTGGCGCGGCCCTCCTCATAGCGCTCGACCAGCTTGGCCTGAACGTCATAAGGCACCTGCTCATAGCCTGCGGGCTTCATGGTAAAGTCGCCCGTGCCGCGCGTGATGGAGCGCAGACGCGTCGAATAATCCGTCAGCTCGGCCAGCGGCGCCTGGGCGATGACCACGGTGTCTCCGCGCTCATCGGTCTCCATGCCCGTCACGCGACCACGCGAAGCCGAGATGTCGCCCATCACGGCGCCGGCGTAGCTCTCGGGGATAGTCACCGTGATTTCCTCGATGGGCTCCAGCACCACCGGGTCGGCATCGGCACACGCCTTGCGCAGGCCGATGCGAGCCGCCGCGCGGAACGCCATCTCGTTGGAGTCGACGCTGTGATACGAGCCGTCGTACACAGCCACGCGAATGCCCGTGAGCGGGTAGCCGGCAATGATGCCGTCCTTCATGGTCTCCTGGACACCCTTGTCCACGGCGGGGATCAGCGAGCGCGGAATACGGCCACCTACGACCTCGTCCACAAACTCATAGCCATCGCTCGTGCCGTCGGGACCAATGAGCGGCTCAACGCGCAGCCAGCAGTCGCCATACTGACCGGCACCGCCAGTCTGCTTCTTATGGCGACCCTGGGCACTTGCCGTGCGGCGAATGGTCTCGCGATACGGGATACGAATCGGCACGCTTTTGGCCACGACCTTGGTGCGATCCTCAAGGCGATTGAGCAGGACCGAAACCTGCGCCTCACCCACAGCGGAGATGATAGTCTGGCCGGTCTCCTCATCGCGGTCGATGCTCATGGTCGGATCGGCCTTGCAGGCCTTCTCGATAAACGTGTAGAGCTTCTCTTCGTCGCCGCGATTCTCGGCCTCAATGGCGATGCGGTACTGCGAGTTGGGGAACTTAAACGCCGCAGCCTCAACCTTGCCGGTAATCGAGAGCGTATCGCCCGTCTCGGCCGCCAGCTTGGGCGCCACGATGATATCGCCGGCATAAGCGTGGCCAACCTCAGTCATGTCGCGGCCGCACATCACATACAGGTGAGCCAGACGATCGCTCTTGCGGGTACGCGCGTTGATCAGCTCAAGGCCCGGCTCAAGCGTGCCCGTCAGCACCTTAATAAAGCTGATGCGGCCCTGCTGCGGATCGGCCAGGGTCTTAAACACAAACGCCACCGGGCGGTCATCGTCACTCGAGATCTTAAGCGAATCGCCGTCGATGAGCGGCATCTCGCCGTAGTCCGTCGGCGCCGGGAAGTATGTGGCGATGTCGTCCATCAGCGAGTTGACGCCCTGCTCCTTAATGCAATCGCCCGCAAAGACCGGCACAAAGATGCGCTCGGCGATCGCCTTCGACAGCAGGCCCTCAAGTTCCTCCTGCGTCAGCGTCTCCTCGCCTTCCAAGTACTTCATCATCAGTTCGTCATCAGCCTCGGCCACCAGCTCGCACAGATGGTCATGGGCTTCCTCGGCCTGGACACGATACTCCTCGGGAATCTCCGACTCAACGGCTTCAGTGCCGTTGCAATGGCGTGCCTTCATGCGCACCAGGTCGATGATGCCGTCGAAGTCCTCGCCCTCGCCCCAGGGAAGGGTCACGGCGCCCAGGCGCGTGCCAAAGCGCTCCTGCAGCAGGTTCATTGTGGTCGTAAAGCTGGCCTCGGAGCGCGACAGACGGTTCACGAACACCGCACGCGCCAGGCGCAGATCCTCCGCCGCATACCAAAGCTTAACCGTCGTAGGCTGCGGGCCGGCCTCGGCATCGACCACAAACAGAGCCGTCTCGCAGACGCTCATCGCGGCAAAGGCGTCGCCGATAAAATCGGGATAGCACGGGGCATCGAGCACATTGATGCGCGCGCCCTTCCAGTCGATCGGCGCAATGGTCGTCGAGATGGAAAACGCACGCTTGACCTCTTCGGGGTCATAGTCGAGCGTGGGCTTGGTGCCGTCGTGGCCGCCCAGGCGGGCGGTCTTGCCGGAAAGGTGGAGCATGGCTTCGGCGAGTGAAGTCTTGCCCACCCCGCCTTGGCCTACGAGCACCACGTTCCTTACATTACCGGTCTTGGGAGCACCCATGATGACCTCCTTGCAGGGCCGCGCGCAATGCGCGACGCCAACGGGGAGAGTTCGCGGTCGGTGCCGTCCCGGGAGCAGCATGGTCGGCAGCCGAGCCGACTCACCCTCCAAATGTCCTATGCCACCACCCTACCCTCACGGGCGACCGTCCATGCACACCTTTCGGCACACGTATGAATACAGGCGGCGAGAGGAAGAAGGACGCATGCGAGGCGATTATTAAACCCCATCGATACAAATAAAAGCCGCCGCAGACCATAAGACCTGCGGCGGCTTTTTCTCAATATATAGCTGAGCCTAGCCCTCGATACGGCTCAAGAACTCACGGGTACGTTGCTCACGCGGGTGATCGATAACCTGCTCGGCAGGACCCTCCTCGACAATGCGACCGCCGTCCATAAAGACCACGCGGTCGGCAACATCGCGCGCAAATTGCATTGCGTGGGTCACGATCACCATCGTCATATTCTGCGCGGCAAGGTCTTTAATGACACGCAATACCTCGGCCGTCAGCTCGGGATCGAGCGCCGAGGTCGGCTCGTCAAAGAACAAGATCTCCGGGTCGAGCGCCAAGGCGCGGGCGATACTCACACGCTGTTGCTGACCACCCGAAAGCTCACATGGCACCTTGTTCTCGTTGCCCGTAAGCCCCATCTGCGCGATCAACTCACGCGCACGCGCTTCGGCCTGCTCGCGCGGACGCTTGAGTACGCGAACCGGAGCGTCGGTGATGTTTTTCATCACCGTATAGTGCGGGAACAGATTGTAGTTCTGAAACACCAGACCAAACCGCGAGCGCGCCTGTTTAGGCACATCGCCCTTTGCGTACACCGCGCCCGAACCCGCATCCGTCGCGACGGCAAGGTCGCCAAACGAAAGCGAGCCACCGTCGAGCGTCTCGAGCAGCGTGGCGCAGCGCAGCAGCGTGGACTTACCGCCACCCGAAGGCCCGATAATCGCCACAACCTCGCCACGCTTTACCTCGAGTGAGATATCCTTGAGCACCTTATTGCCGCCAAACGCCTTACGCGCGTTCGCTATATTCATTACCGAATTAATCATGGTAGTAATCCAATTCTTTCTCGGCGGCGCCCAGCAGCATCTCGACCACAAAGTTAAAGACCCAGTAGATCAGCGCCGCGATCGCAAACGGCACCATGCTCACCTGCGAGGCAACCAGCGCCTTGGCGGTCGAGAACATCTCGCCCACGCCGATGGCAAACGCCAGCGACGTGTCTTTGACCAGTGTGATGATCTCGTTGCCCATCGCCGGCAAAATGCGCTTGGCGACCTGCGGCATCACGATATACAGAAACGTCTGCATACGCGAGTAGCCCAGCACCTCGGCAGCCTCGTATTGACCGCGCGGAATGGACTGCAGGCCCGAGCGATAGATCTCGGCAAAGTAACCGGCGTAGTTGATAATGAACGCCACAACGCACGCCGTCCACTTGGAATCGGGCGTGAGTGAAATGCCGAACACGTAGTACGGGGCAAAGTAGATGGCAAACATCTGTAGCATGAGCGGCGTGCCGCGCATCACCGAAATATAGATGCGCGCGATCCAACGCAGCGGCGCGACCTTGCTCATGCGCATGAACGCCACGGGGATTCCCAGCGGAATCGACCCGAGCAGCGTCAGCACAAACAGCTGCAAACTGACCAAGAACCCCTGGCCAAGCATCTGCATCATGACCTGAATAGACAACCCAAGCTCTCTTTCACAACAACAGAACAGCGAACCCAATGCTAAAGCGGCTTTCCCAGGTGCCCGAGTTTGCCGTGAAAGAGGAGCGCCGCGTACTAAATGTACGCAAGCGACGGTTTGAACGGCAAACTCGGGTGCCTGGGAAAGCCGCTATTTCAAAACCCAGTTGTCGAAGGATAGACCGTAATCTGCATACTTATCGCAGAGGTCCTTGACCGTGCCGTCCTCATAGAGCGCCTTGAGCGACTCGGTCACGGCATCGGCCGACTTGATGTCGCCCTTCTTAAAGCCGACGGCATAGTGCTCGCTGGACAGCGGCTTATCAAGCTGTGTATAGGCATCGGGCTTGGCGGCAAGCTGATACTGGGCAATCGAAAGATCGCAAGTCACGGCATCGACCGCGCCGCTCTCGAGCTGCATAAAGGCCGTATTGTACTCGCCGATGGTATCGAGCGTGGCAAACGTCGCCGCCAGATCCTTCTGGTCACCCTCGAGCACATCCTGCGCAGCGGAATCGGTCTGGGTAATCACGGTCTTTCCAGCAAGATCGTCCCAGCTCTTGATGCCCGCGTCCTTCTTGACCACGAGCACCTGCTCGTTGAGCATGTACGGCTCGGAGAACGTGTAGTCGTCCTCGCGACCTTCCATGGTAAAGCCGTTCCAGATGCAGTTGATGGCGCCCGAGTTGAGCAGCGTGTCTTTAGCGTCCCAGTCGATGGCCTCGTATTTGACCTCCCAGCCCTGCTTATCGGCAACGGCCTTGGCAAGGTCAAGGTCAAAGCCAGTGTACTCGCCGTCATCGCCTACAAAGCCGTACGGAGGATAGGACTTGTCAAAGCCCACCACGAGCTTGTTGGACTCCGCAGCGCCCTTCACATCTTTGGCCGCGGCAGAGCCAGCAGCGGAACCCTTACCGGCGCCACCGCCGCAGCCGACAAGACCAAGGCCAAGCACCGTGGCAAACGAGCCGGCTAGACCAACAAACTGACGACGAGACATATCGGTATTCATGGTATTCCCCCTTGGTGGTACTTTAGTTAAGTAAAGTGAGTCTTGTAACGTTCAGAATCATACACTTTAGTGAGATGGAGTACAAGGCGAGTTTGCCCGCCGCGTGAGGGGTGTGGGGGTTAAGTTTCCTGCTCTACAGTCCTGCTCACGACGGAGGCCACATTAAGTGGCCTCCTGTTCGTGCGGAACTCGCGATAAACTTAACCCCCACACCCCTCACGCGGCGGGCAACCGTCGTTGGGCTTATCACTAACACGAATAAACCGCTTGTATATCGTCTGCTGGCTTGGCACGGTACAATACTTGCAGCTTTAATTCATGAATTAGTGGAGTTATTGATGGCAGAATCTCGTGCGGAGCGTAAGGCTCGTCGCGCTTTGATCGAGGCGGCTGAGGGGTCGGAGGAGAAAAAATCTTCTAAGAAATCCAAGCCGTCTCAGGACGCGAAAGGTAAGTCGGCCAAGGGCAAGGCCAAGGCCAAGCGTTCTGACTCTCGTCGAGGCGGAGACAAAGCGCCTCAGATCCGTTCCAAGCGCTCGCATAAAGATCAGGTTTCGTCTGCGCGTAAGGCTGTGGACCCCAAGTCTCCCTGTTCAATCATGAAAGCTTGCGGTGGGTGTACGGCGCTCAATCGTCCTTATAAAAAGCAGTTGGCAGCTAAGCAGGCTGCCATGGAGGAGCTTTTTGCTTCGCTTTGCGAGCGCGAGGGTATTAGCGTCGACCCCATTCGCGGTATGGGCGTCACCCTGGGCGACCCGGGCAAATATCCTGCGCCGCGCGGGTTTCGCCATAAGGCCGCCACTCCCTTTGCCCCCGGCAGAGAGGGCGCTGTCCGCTGTGGCTTTTTTGAACGTGGCACGCACAGAATCGTTGCTGTTCCCGAATGCCCTGTCGAGACACCGGGCGCCCGACAGATTCTTAACGGCATCGCGCGTGAAGCTGAGCGCCTGCACATTCCCGCCTTTAACGAGGACAAGCACCTGGGCTTGCTTCGCTATGCCGTCGTTCGCTGCGGCTGGCGCACCGACCAGATCATGGTCACCCTCGTGACCGCTCAGCGCGACCTGCCGCATGCACAGGATTTCTTTGAGGCCGTCGCCGCACTCGATCCGCGCATCGTCACCGTCGCCCA
Source organism: uncultured Collinsella sp. (assembly GCA_900544385.1). Classification (GTDB taxonomy): domain Bacteria; phylum Actinomycetota; class Coriobacteriia; order Coriobacteriales; family Coriobacteriaceae; genus Collinsella. The sequence continues at coordinate 3,093 of UQVD01000019.1, read as the reverse complement.
AAACATCAACGGACGTCCCGGCAACGCCATCCTGGGCGAGGAGACTCGTATCGTTTATGGCGCCGAGTGCATGCGCGACCAGCTGCTCGGCTGCGAGTTCGATATCTCCCCCACCGCGTTCTACCAGACCAACCCGCAGCAGACCGAGCTGCTCTATCAGCTCGCTATCGACGGCATGGATCTGCACCAGGGCGATGTGCTCATGGATGCTTACTGCGGCAGCGGCACCATCGGTCTTTGCGCAGCTAAAGATGCCCAGAACAAGGGTATCGGCATCATGCTGCTCGGCGTGGAACGCAACCTGGCAGGCATTGCCGACGCACGCCGCAATGCCGAGCTCAACGGCCTCACCCGCAGCGCCTGGTTTATGGCCGACGATGCCACCGATTACATCCTGGATGCCGCCGACAACAACGAGCGCGTCGATGTCCTTTCCATCGACCCACCGCGCGCCGGCTCCACCCCCGAGTTCCTCGAAGCTGCCTGCGCACTTAAGCCGCGCCGCATCACCTACATCAGCTGCAACCCTGTGACCCAAGAGCGCGACCTGCACCAGCTCCTCGACGGAGGCTATCGCCTGCTCAAGATCACGCCCGTCGACATGTTCCCCCACACCGACCATACCGAAACCGTAGCGGTCCTCGAACGCCGCTAATTCTCCGGCACAAGAAAGGGGGCGGCCCGCCTGGACCGCCCCCTTCGCTTGATTTATAAACTCCGCTACATCCCCTTGCGCAGGTCGCACACGCCGGCTGCAACCATCTCGCGCAGCAGCGTCTCGCGGTCGCGCGTCACGATCAAATCCAGCGGGAAGTGAATCTCGTCGAGCAACTTGCGGGCGTGATCGAGCTTGCCAATGGCCATGCCAATGTGGGCATCGGTCGACACGCCAATCCCCACGCCCAGCTCGGCGCAACGCTCGGCAATCTTGCGGCATGCGCCCCAATGCTCGGCATCGACACCGTGTTCAAGACTATGGTTGTTGATTTCGATAATCTTGTGCTTGGCCTTAGCAGCCAACAGCACCTCGTCGATATCGAACGGCACGCCCGAGCGCCCCGTGTGACCCAGCATGAACACCTTGGGGTGCTCCAGAGCGTTGATATACATCTCGGTCGTCTGGGCCATCGTCGCGCCCTCAGCAATCTGCGGATTATGCACGCTTGCAACCAAATAATCCAAATTACGCGTAACCAAATCGAACAGCGAATGCTCACGACTATACGAATCGCCGGCAATATCGAGCGTGACAGGAGTGTCCTCGCCAAACAGGCTTCCGTCCAGCGAAACGATATCGGCCTCGGCACCACGCAGCACCAGCACGCCGCTCCATACGCGCGGCCAGATATCCTGATTGATAAAGAACTGGTAACTGCGCAGGTCATTAGGGCAAGCCGTAACCATAGAGCTCAGATGGTCAGCGGATCCAAGCACCTGCAGGCCACGCTCTGCCGCCCAGTACACATTCTCCTCAATGGTCGAATATGCATGCGCAGAGAACATCGTATGGGTATGAATGTCACAAGAAAGCAGGTAGGGCATCGGGTCTCCTTATCTGGCACGGCCGTCGCTTATATTCATTGTACGCATAGCCTTCGATGGTCGTAAAACCACTCCATCCCAAAGACACAATGTCCATGACAACGGGGTCCGGCTTAACACCAAACCTCGTTTCACGTAAAACATTGCAGGCAGAGCGCTCTACTTTTAACGATACTCGTCCGCCAACTGTTTCCAAGCGGGTAGCGAATTGATGATCGTTTCGTAACTCACGCAATAGCCCAGACGGAACCAGCCCGGCATGCCAAAGCTGTCCGAGGGTACTGCGAGCAGTTCGTACTTCTTCGCGCGCTCGCAGAAGGCGTTCGCATCGGGCTCCAGCGCTTTCACCCATAGGTAAAAAGCACCATCCGGCTCAACATAGGTGTAGCCGTACTCCGTCAGTGCCTCGGTAAGCGCGGTGCGGTTGCGCGCATAGGCCGCAACATCGCTCGGCTCATCAATGCAGTCGATGATCACACGCTGGAAGAGGGCCGGTGCGCACACGAAGCCCAGCGTGCGGGCGGCACCGGCAACGGCCGGCATAAGGCGAGCAGCCTGCGGATTGGTATTGGGGACCAAGATCCAACCCACGCGCTCACCAGGCAGCGATAGCGACTTAGAATACGAGTAGCACACCACGGTGTTCTCGTAGATCGAGGGCACCCAAGGCACCTCGGCGCCGTACACGATCTCGCGGTACGGCTCATCCGAGATGAGAATAATCGGATTCTCGGGGTCGCGCTGAGCGTTGGCCTCGCGCAGAACATTGGCCAGTCGCGTCAGCGTGTCGCGCGTGTACACGGCACCCGTGGGGTTATTCGGCGAATCGATAATGACAGCCGCCGTCTTATCGCTGATTGCCTTGAGCACGTTGTCCACGCTCAGCTGGAACGTGTCTTCATCGGCGAGTGCCTCAACACACGTGCAGCCGGCCTTCTCAATCCACACGCGATACTCCGGAAAGTACGGGGCGATAACAATAACCTCGTCGCCCGGGTTCGTAACGGCGTTGAGCGTGCAGGTGAGCGATGCCGCGGCGCCAACCGTCATAAAGACGTCCTTGCCCTCATAGCTCGTGCCAAAGCGGCGGTTGAGCGATTCGGCGACGGCTGCTCGACATTGCGGCAGGCCCGGTGCGGGGGTGTAGCCGTGCAGCTGGTCACTCGGCAGCTCTAAGGCCTTCTTAATGGACTCCGCCACGGCAGCGGGCGCCGGAACACTCGGGTTGCCCAACGAAAAATCGAATACGTTCTCCGCACCGATCTGCGCCTTGCGCTCAAGACCATAGCTAAAGATCTCGCGGATGATGGAGCTTTCCGCACCACGAGCATACATAGTTTCGTTGATCATCTGTTCCCCTTTCGCATAGGCGCTATTGTACGCTTTAGCCGAGCAAAGTGCCGCAGCAATGTTGATTGGGGACAGACTTAAATGCGTGAAAACGCTCATTTAAGTCTGTCCCCAATCAACAGACGGCCCCATATCGCTCAAATCAGAACCACCCTTAAAAAGGGTGGTTTGCTCTTAGGGTATAACCCACGGGCCCCGGGC
>UQVD01000018.1 GCA_900544385.1 uncultured Collinsella sp. | reverse complement strand
CCCGCAGCCGCAACGCGGCGAGGACGTGCCCGTGGAAACCCCGCAGGCCCCGCGGCCGGTGGGAGCAACGCTACTTCACGACCAAGATGTCGCAGTCCGTGTTGCGCAGCAGGAACGTCGAAATCGAACCCAGCAGCGCATACTTGATCGAGGACAGGCCGCGGGCGCCGCAGAGCACCAGGTCGGGCTTAACCACGTCGAGCATCTCGTCCTTGAGCGTCTCGCGAATGCGGCCGGCGCGAATCATGACCTCGACCTCGGGAATGTCAGGATTGGCCTTGGCCTCCTCGAGCTGCTTGGCAATGGAGTTCTTAAATGCCTCCTCTAGGCCGTTGACCAGGTCGACCGGATAGGAACCTGCGCTCTCGAGCGCCGTGGAATCGATAACGTGGCCGATGATTAGCTTGGCGCCGTTGTTCGCGGCGACCTTGATGGCGCGTGCGAGCACAAAATCCTGCTGCTCAGTACCGTCGAGTGAAACAAATACCTTGGTGTAGCCCTCGTTCATGGTTTCCTCCTTGGTCTATCGCACGGGCGCGGGGCTCGTGCGTCGGGCGGGCGCGGGCGCGTTGGTCGCCGGACACTTTATCTTGTTGCAGTTATACCCAAGGATTTCGGTTTGACCGCTCGCAATTCTGTGAACGGACGAGTTTTTTGGTAAGGGTAGGCGCAGACGCGCCCGAACGGTTGATAATGGGACATCGCCCGCACCGTCCGCAGAACAATATCGGCGGGTGTCTAACGAGGGGGTCCCTTTGGATATCATCGAGCTTCTAAAATCTGCTTTCATGGGCCTGGTCGAGGGCATCACCGAATGGCTGCCCGTCTCGTCGACCGGCCACATGATCTTGGTGGACGAGTTCGTCAAGATGAACGTGAGCGAGACGTTCTGGAACATGTTCCTGGTCGTGATTCAGCTTGGCGCCATTTTGGCCGTCTGCGTCCTGTTCTTCCATGAGCTCAACCCGTTCTCGCCCAGCAAGGGCAAGGAGGGCCGTCGCGACACGTGGGTGCTGTGGGGCAAGATCGTGCTCGGCTGCATTCCTGCGGCGGCGATCGGCCTGCCGCTCAACGACTGGATGGAGGAGCATTTCTACAATGCTCCCGTCGTGGCGCTGGCGCTCATTGTGTACGGCGTGCTGTTTATCGTGATCGAGAACTGGCGCGCGAGCAAGCGCGAGGAAATGGCCGTTGCCGGTTCGTTTGGTTCGCGTGCTGTGGTGTCGGGTGGACGTCCTGCCGGTGCGCACTTTGCGGCGCCCGCCGCGGCTACCGCTGAGGATGAGGACGATGACGAGGATCTGGACTTTGGTTCCATCACCACGCTCGAGGATCTAAGCTGGAAGACTGCGCTGGGTATCGGCTGCTTCCAGGTGCTTTCGCTGATTCCGGGCACGTCGCGCTCCGGCTCCACCATCATCGGTGGCTTGCTTTTGGGCTGCACGCGTTCGGTGGCGTCCAAGTTTACGTTCTTCCTGGCCATCCCTGTCATGTTTGGCGCGAGCGCGCTCAAGCTGGTCAAGTATTTCATCAAGGGCGGCACGTTCGGTGCCAACGAGGTCGCTATCTTGGGCGTGGGCTGCGTTGTGGCCTTTGTGGTTTCGCTCATCGCCATCAAGTGGCTCATGGGCTTCGTCCGCCGTCACGACTTTAAGTGCTTCGGTGTTTACCGCATCATTCTGGGCATCGTGGTGCTTGCGTACTTCTTCGTCTTGGAGCCGATGCTCGGCCTCTAACTTAGTCGACGCTGCGCGGCGGTCAGGGCGATAACTTGTCATTCAAAGGGGGCGGCATGACCAAAAGGTCTATGCCGCCCCCTTTTCATGCCAATTTGTTCGCCCTGACCGTCGCTCGCTGCTGCTGCCATGACATCGGTGGTTTCGTGATTGTCAATAGATTGGTGCAAAGTAACCTGACCCCATTGCGCCAAATCCGCTGGGGCGGGCCTGACGGTGGCGCACGGAGTCGTGGTGTGATTTGCGTCGGTGTCCGCGCGGCTCGGTATACTGGTACGGCTCAAACTATGGCGCTGCCCGCAGGCGCGCCGTCCGTCAGATGAGGAGTCGCCCATGACCCAGCCCCTGCCCTGGGAAAAGAACACTGCGGTACCCGTGCCGCCCGCGCCGGAACCCGTGCCGCTCGATGCGTACACCGCCCCCGCCGCGCCGGAACCCGAGCTCGTTCCGCTCGACATCTACGACGCCCCGGCTCCGGCGCCCAAACCAGCCAAGCCGCTCGTCGATATCGATAGTCTGAACCCCGCCCAGCGCGAGGCGGTCCTGACCACCGAGGGCCCGCTGCTGGTCCTTGCCGGCGCCGGCTCGGGCAAGACCCGCGTCCTGACCTTCCGCATCGCGCATATGCTTGGCGACCTGGGCGTTAAGCCCTGGCAGGTCCTGGCCATCACGTTTACCAACAAGGCCGCGGCCGAGATGCGCGAGCGTCTGGCAGCGCTCATCCCCAGCGGCACCCGCGGCATGTGGGTGTGCACCTTCCACGCTATGTGTGTGCGCATGCTGCGCGAGGACGCCGACCTGCTGGGCTACACCGGGCAGTTCACCATCTACGACGATGACGACTCAAAGCGCATGGTGCGCGACATTATGCAGACGCTCGGCATCGAGCAAAAGCAGTTCCCCATCAACATGATCCGCAGCAAGATCAGCTCGGCTAAAAACGCCATGATCGGGCCCGAGGACATGCTCAAATCCGCCGACAGCCCTAATGACAAAAAGGCCGCGCAAGTCTACCTGGAGCTGGAGCGCCGCCTGCGCGCCGCCAACGCGATGGACTTCGACGACCTGCTCGTGCGCACGCTCGAGCTGCTGCGCACCCGCCCCGAGGTGCTCGACAAGTATCAGGAGCGCTTCCGCTACATTAGCGTCGACGAGTACCAGGACACCAACCACGTCCAGTACGAGATCGCCAACCTGCTGGCCGCCAAGTACCAAAACCTCATGGTTGTGGGCGACGACGACCAGTCCATTTATAGCTGGCGTGGTGCTGACATCACCAATATCCTGGACTTTGAGAAGGACTTTAAAAACTGCAAGACCGTCAAGCTGGAGCAGAACTACCGCTCCACGGGTCATATCCTGAGCGCTGCCAACGCCGTGGTGCGTCACAACTCGCAGCGCAAGGACAAGCGCCTGTTTACGGCCGAGGGCGACGGCGAGAAGATCCAGGCCTTCCAAGCAAGCGATGAGCGCGACGAGGGCCGCTGGATTGCCGGCGAGATCGAAAAGCTGCACTCCAAGGGCACGAGTTACGACGACATCGCCGTGTTCTACCGCACTAACGCCCAGTCGCGTATTCTCGAAGATATGTTCCTGCGTGCGGGCGTGCCCTACAAGATCGTGGGCGGCACGCGATTCTTCGACCGCGCCGAGATCCGCGACGTCATGGCTTACCTCAAGATGATCGTGAACCCGGCCGACGAGATGAGCGTCAAGCGCGTCATCAACACGCCGCGCCGCGGCATCGGCTCCACCTCGATCCAAAAGATTGAGCAGCTGGCGCGCGACAACCGTTGTTCGTTCTTCCAGGCTTGTGAGATCGCGTGCGCCGAAACCGGCATGTTTAGCGCCAAGGTGCGCAACGGCCTGTCGAGCTTTGTGTCGCTGGTGCGCGAGGGTCGCCGCATGGACGGCGAGCTCAAGGACGTTGTCGAGATGATTGTCGATAAGACGGGCCTTCTGCAGGCCTTCCGCGCCGAGGGCACCATGGAGTCTGAGAGCCGTGCCGAGAACATCCAGGAATTCCTGGGCGTCGCTGCCGAATTTGAGGAGACGCACGAGGATATCGAGGGTACGCTCGAGAGCCTAGAAGAGCTGCGCGCGGCCGGCGTTGCCGATGTGCCGGCCGGCGCTGAGCCCGAGCCCGTCGTGGTGAGCGCGCCTGCGCCTGAGCCGGGACCGTCCGCCCCGGCATCCTCGTTTGAGGCGCTGGTCGGCGCTCGCGACGCCGCTGGTTCCAACCCGCTCGATAGCCTGGCCGCCCCGGCGCTCTCGCCGCAGGATGCCCTGGCTGCTGCCATCGCGGGTAACGCCTATGCCGCGCCGACGGAGATGCCGGCGGGCGCCGTGCATGCCGACGAGATCGAGCGAACCTACGGTCCGATCACCTGTAAGGCGCTGCCCGCTCTCATGGAGTGGCTTGCCCTGCGCTCCGACTTGGATTCTTTGGCAGGCGAGACGCATGCCATCACCATGATGACCATCCACTCCGCCAAGGGCCTGGAGTTCCCGGCGGTGTTCGTGGCCGGCATGGAGGAGGGCATCTTCCCGCACGTGCACGATTTTGGCGGCAGCGATGATCCGGGCAAGCTCGAGGAGGAGCGTCGCCTGGCCTACGTTGCCATCACGCGTGCTCGCAAGCGCCTGTTCTTGACCTATGCGGCAACGCGTCGCACCTACGGCTCGACCTCTGCCAACCCGCGCTCGCGCTTCCTCAACGAGATTCCGTTTGAGGACATTGAATTTAGCGGCATCGGTTCTGCCGGATTCGAAGGCACGGGCTGGGAGAAGCGCGGCGACCGTCACGGCACCTTTGGCTCGGGCATGGGCTCGGATATGTATGGCGGCAAGGTATTCGGTTCGCATACGCGCTCGACCGGCGGTTCCGCTTCGCGCGGTGGATCGAGCTTTGACGACTTCTTTGGCGGCAGCAGTTACGGGACCGAGCGCCATCGTGGGGTCTCGCCTGACGCCGGCCGTGTTGCCTCGACCTTTGGCTCGGGTGCGCCGCGGGCCAAAAAGCCCTCGTCCAAGGTGTCCCCGACGGTGGAGCGCAAGGTCGATCGCGCTAGCGCGTCGCAGGACTTTGCCGCAGGCGATACCGTGAGCCACAAGACCTTTGGCACGGGTACCGTGATCTCGGTCGTCGGAGACATGATCGAGGTTCAATTCGAAAAGACCGGCCAGACCAAAAAGCTTATGAAGGGCTTTGCGCCTATAGTGAAACTGACCTAGGCGGCTTTCCCAGGCACGGCACCTCGGCCTTCAATCGTCGGGCATGACCTCAAGGTCTATGCCCTCCTCTTTCAGGCCGATCTGCCGCACCTGGAAAACCCGTACATCCGGCTAGGCGGGCGTATAGGGCAACATCGCCTGCTCGGGCAGTCCTGCGCAAGGTGGAGAGCACATTAAGTGCTCTCCTTTGCGTGCGGAACTCGCGACCGACGTTGCCCTATACGCCCGCCCAGGTCCTCAGGTAGCGCAGCTTGCGATCGGCGCTCTGCTCGGTCGCTTTTTGGTCTGGAGAGCCGGGTGGGCTGAATAATTAGACATGGCAAGGGGCTCCCCCGTTGATGAGCGGGAGTGCCCCTTGTTGCGTTTGGGTTGTTACCTTGTGGTTTTGGTGATTGAACGTTTTATACTGTTCAGTATAATTTTAGATAGTAACTAAAACGTTGGTGAAATGAAAATGGTGATAGGGAGTGTTAATATCCTGTCCCCCGAAACGCATCTTCTCCTTAGAGCTCGCTATCGATCCAAGGCCGGTAGAGGTGCAGATTCCCCGTATGTATCTCGAGCGGTTTTCGCTTCATTTGGCGCAGCTTGGCACGTCTGAGCAAGGTGGCTTTATTGTTGCCGAGCCAAAAGAGCTGCCCAGTGTTATTTCGGCACGAAACATTGTTGATGCCGTGCGCAAGGTCGATGCTCGTCCGGTGGCAATTTGCTGGGATGCCATGGATTTGGGCTTTATGCATGCGCTGGCTTCGGAGGGAATTGCATATATTCGAGATGGGCAGAATACGTTTCTGCCGTTTATGGGTGCCTTCATTTCTGATGAGATACTGAACGCTCCCTCTGCAGCCCCGCTTTCACCCCAATCCCAGCGAGTCGTATTAAATTACATTGCAGGGCGATGGGTTGACTGTTCTGCCGGCGACCTGGCGCGCCTGTGTGGTAAAAGCGCGGCGAGCGTAAGCAACTATCTTTCAGAAATTGCCGCTATAGCTCCTGGATTGATTGTGCGGGATGGCAAAAAGCGTATATTGCACGACACCGGGTTGTCGACCGAGACGTTGCTAGACGGGTTTGAGGACTACCTTCGCTCGCCAGTTATAGAACGCATCCGGCTTAAGGAGGCAGTCGACAGGGTAGATTTGCGGGCCGTTGATGCGCTGCTTTCCGGCGTGTCTGCCCTTAGCTATATGTCCGACCTTGCTCATGATGGCTCTGCCCCAACCATTGCTCTCGAAAAGTATCAGCTAGAGGCCTTAAAAGAGCGTATGGGTGACAGATGGCTGGAGACCCAGTGGTACGAATCGGCTGCTATCGAGATTGAGGTTTGGTCGTATCCCGTGGACGAGCCGTCCGATGTTAGCTTTGACACCGCGGGCCTGCAATGCGTTGACCCGTTTTCCTTATATGTTGCCTGCGCGAAAGCAGACTACAAAGACGACCGTCTGCTCGATGCGGTCGAACAGCTCAGGAGGACGATATGCCAAAAGTAAGGGGAATAGAGCGGTTTGCCGCTGCCATGAGCAATTGCGAGGGCGGCTATGTCCTTATTGGCGGAGGAGCCTGCAGCGTTCTATTTGACAGCGAAGGTGATTCATTTAGGGCTACCGAAGATTTGGATGTTGTTGTAATTGTTGATGGAAATAGCATCGAATTTGCCACTGCATTTTGGATATTTATCAAAATCGCTGGATACGAGATTGGAAAAGTCGGCGATGGAAAGTGTACTTACTATCGATTCCGTTTACCCGAAGGATCAAGGCAGGCCTTAGATTATCCCGGCCAAATCGAGTTGTTTGCCCGGCATCCAGACTTTACGCTTGAAGATGAAACGAGCGAAGTGGCTCCTCTATCCTTTGACGGAGCGATATCGAGTCTCTCTGCCATTATTCTCGATGATGGCTACTATGAGTTTATTCGTGATAACGCAACGAACGTAGGGGGCGTCACGTTGCTCGATGCACTCCATATCATTCCCCTTAAGATGCGTGCGCACATTGATATCAACAGAAGTTATGAGGAAGGACGTCGTTGCAATAGCATTGATCGACGAAAGCATCGTTCGGATGTTGCTCGGCTTGCTGGTTTGTTGCCGCCTTCGGCTCGTTTGGAGCTAACAGAGCAAATGAGGATTGACGCAGAGGATTTTTTTGCGGACTTTTCTTCTTATGTAGATCGGCAGACCAACCGTAAGGAAAGGACACGACTTCAGGACACGTTATCGTTTCTGGAGAGGGTCTATTTGTAGGCGTCGTGATTCGTTATATATGGCAAGGGGCTCTCCCGTTTGATGGGCGGGGGAGCCCCTTGTTGCTTTTTGATTGTCGTAACTAGCCAGAGGCTCGCCGGGACGGGCGCGGGGTTTGGCCGATCGCGAGTTCCGCACGAGCCGGAGAGCACTTAATGTGCTCTCCGTGCGAGCGGGACTGCCCGAGCAGGCGACCAATCCCCGCGCCCGTCCCGGCGAGCGCTCGGGGATCGATGACTTACAGGTGCGAGATGATCAGTTCCATCTTGCCTTCGAGGTCGATGGAGGTGACGGTGCTGGGGGCCAGAAGGTGGCTTCCCTTGTGGACGGGGTCGCCGCAGACGGTGCCTTCGCCGTCGATGACCGACAGGCACATGAAGGGCCAGCGCTGCTCGAGGGTCTTGCTGCCGTCGACGCGCACGCGATCGACGGTGTAGCAGGGGTTGGACTCGAGCTCGGTCACGCCGTCGACCTCGGGCGCGGCCACGGTGCCGTCGGTCGGCGCCTGAACATCAAAATCGATGCAGTCGAGGCTCTGCTCAATATGCAGCGGGCGCAGCTTGCCGTCGGTGCCGGGGCGGTCGTAGTCGTACAGGCGATAGGTCACATCGCTCGACTGCTGCGTCTCCAAAATGAGCGTACCGGTCTTAATAGCGTGCACGGTACCGGAGTCAATCTGGAAAAAGTCGCCCTTGTGAATCGGCAGCACGTTGAGCATGTCGTCCCAGCGGCCATCTTCGATCATCTGCGCTGCCTCGGCGCGGTCCTTGGCGCGCTGGCCGACGATGATCGTGGCACCGGGCTCGCAGTCCAGCACATACCAGCACTCGGTCTTGCCCAGGCTGCCGTTCTCGTGCTCGGCAGCGTACTCGTCGTTGGGGTGAATCTGGATCGAAAGGTCGTCCTTGGCGTCCAGAATCTTAATGAGCAGCGGGAACTCCTTGCCCTCGCAGTTGCCAAAGAGCTCACGGTGCTCGGCCCACAGCCACGACAGCGTGTGGCCGGCATACGGGCCCTCCGCAATCTGGCAGTCGCCGTTGGGATGGGCCGAGATGGCCCAGCACTCACCGATGGGACCCTCGGGAATGTCGTAACCAAATACGGTTTCGAGCTGGCGGCCGCCCCAGATCTTCTCGTGGAAGATCGGCGTCAGTTTAATCAAATCGGACATGTTCATACCCCCATGGTGTTGTGCGGTTGCCCACTCTAAACGAGCCATAACGAGCGCCCGCATGACTACAAAACTATGCCAACGTTACGTTGTGCAGCTCAAAGCGGTCACCAACGTTGCGCGAGATCGAATGCTCAAAGGCGGTGCCGCTATCCAAAAAGCCAATCTGGTTGAGCTCGAGCAGGGGAGAGCCGGGTTTGGTGTCCAGGCGCTCAGCCTCTTCCTCGGTTGCCGCTACGGCGCGAATGGTGCGGTGGAAGCTCGAAATCTTCAGCCCGCATTGCTCGCGGATGAAGCTGTAGACCGATCCATACAGGTCTTTCTTTTTAAGGCCCGGAATCAGCTCGAGGGGCATGTAGGTGTACTCGATAACGATGGGCTTCTCGTCGACCTGGCGCACGCGCACGATGTGATAGGCAAAGTCATCCTCGGCAATTCCCAGCTGAGTCGCAACCTCTGCCGGCGGATTGACAATCGAGAAATCGTAGACCACCGAGGTTACCTTCTCCCCGCGGTGCTCATACGAAAAGCCCTGGGCGCGGTCGTTCTTGCCCTGGAAAAACGCCTTGTCGGGAAGCCCCGCCGTGTCTTTAACGTAGGTGCCCGATCCGCGCCGGCTGGTAACAAGACCCTCTTCGGTGATCTGCTCGATAGCTCGTTTGACGGTGATTTTGGAAACGCTATAGAGCTCACAGAACTCAACGACGGTGGGTAGCTTGTCGCCCGGTTTAAGAGCGCCATCCTCGATGCTTCGACGGATATCTGCAGCTATCGCCTCGTATTTGGGAATCATGGAACCTCCTTTCCGACATATAAGAATACGCAAGTAAGTATAACCCACAACGAGGCACCCATATTACTTTTATATAAGAAGTCCGAGAAAGAAAAAACAAAAAGACGCTTTACTTTAGAAATTAGAGCGCTATAGTTGTACGCAACGAACGGAACCCTGCCGCCGGCAGGGCCGACCGTTTGGGGACGGTTGTGTTTTGGCGGGCTGGATATCTGGATAACCGGTGCGCGCCCGCGCCGGATAACTTGCCAAAGCAAACCCGTCTCCAACCGAAAGCTCTAGACACGAAAGCGAGGACTTTGATGGCTCAGTATCAGCTGCCCCGTGACTTCTTCTTTGGCGCCGCTATGTCCGGCCCGCAGACTGAGGGTCAGTGGAACCAGGGCGGCAAGCTCGAGAACCTGTGGGATACCTGGTCCATCCAGGATCTGGATTCGTTCTATAACCGCGTTGGCTCTTATGCTGGCAATGACTTTATGGCTAAATACCAGGAGGACCTTCGCATTTTGAAGGACTTGGGCCTGGATACCTACCGCACCTCCATCCAGTGGAGTCGCCTGCTCGATGCTAACGGCAACCTCAATGAGGAGGGCGCCGCGTGGTATCACGAGCTGTTCCGTGCCTCTCGCGAGGCCGGCCTGGAGCCGTTCGTCAACCTGTACCACTTTGACATGCCCACCTACCTCTTTGACCGTGGTGGTTGGGAGAGCCGTGAGGTCGTCGAGGCGTACGCTCATTACGCCGACGTTGCCTTCCGCGAGTTTGGCCAGGAGATCAAGTACTGGTTCACCTTTAACGAGCCCATCGTCGAGCCCGAGCAGCGCTATCAGGAGGGCGTGTGGTACCCGCAGCTCCATGACTATAACCGCGCCCGCACCGTGCAGTATCACATCTCGCTGGCGCACGCGCTGGCCGTGGCCAACTATCGTAAGGCCTATGACGAGGGCGCTATTCGCGCCGATGCCAAGATCGGCATGATCAACTGCTTTACCCCGGTCTACACCAAGCAGAACCCCAGCGAGGCAGACCTCGAGGCCGTGCGTATGACCAGCGGCATCAACAATCGCTGGTGGCTCGACCTTATTACCAAGGGCGAGCTTCCCGCCGACGTGCTCGACAGCCTGGCCGAGGGCGGCGTTAAGCTCCCGTTCCGTGCCGGCGACCAAGAGATTCTCAAGCAGGGTGTTGTCGACTGGCTCGGCTGCAACTACTACCACCCCACGCGTGTTCAGGCGCCGGCGAGCAAGGTCGACCAGTACGGCCTGCCGCACTTTGCCGACGAGTACGTATGGCCCGACGCCGTTATGAACGAGAGCCGCGGCTGGGAAATCTACCCGCAGGGCCTCTACGACTTTGGCATGGACTGCGCTAAGAACTACCCCGATCTTGAGTGGTTTGTATCCGAGAACGGTATCGGCATCATGGACGAATACAAGAACCGTGACGCCGAAGGAACCATCCAGGATGACTACCGCGTCGACTTTGTGCGCCAGCACCTGGAGTGGGTCGCCAAGGCAATCGCCGAGGGCGCCAAATGCCGCGGATACCATTACTGGGCCGTCATCGATAACTGGTCTTGGGCCAATGCCTTTAAGAACCGTTACGGCTTTGTCGAGGTCGACCTCATGGACGGCTACAAGCGCCGCCTTAAGAAGTCGGCGGCCTGGCTCAAACAGGTCGCCACGACCCACGTGGTTGATTAGCGACCGGGCGAACGCCCAGACCGCGCGCCGCCGCGCGCAAAACATGGCACATCTGGTGGCAGAGGGCGACAGACCACCGTGCGCATAGGAAAAGGCCGGATTTGAAAGTTAGGAGCAATCATGGCCAGTGACAACGGAAAGAGCTTCCTCGACAAGTTTGCCGAGGTCTCTGCGAAGGTGGGAAACCAGGTTCACCTGCGTTCCCTGCGCGATGCCTTCGCGACCATCACGCCGCTCTATATCCTTGCGGGTATCGCGGTTCTTATTAACAACGTCGTGTTCCCCCTGTTCCCGCTCGATGCAGCGGGCCTTGCCAACCTTCAGACCTGGGGTTCGGCAATTACGCTGGGCACCCTCAACGTCTCTGCCATTATCTTGGCCGGATTGATTGGCTACAGCCTCGCTAAGAACGAGCGCTTCGATAACCCGCTTGCCTGCGTGGTCGTCGCCATCTCTGCTTTCGTCATCATGATGCCGCAGCAGATCACCGCCACGCTTGCCGCCACGAGCCCGCTGCTCACCGACAAGATCACCTCTGCCGAGGTCACGGGCGCCCTTTCGACTGCCAACACCGGCACCAACGGCCTGTTCGCGGCTATCATCATCGCCCTGCTCTCCGTCACGCTCTTCATTAAGATTTCCGGCGTCGAGAAGCTTAAGGTCAAGCTGGGCGAGGGTGTGCCTCCCGCGGTCTCCAACTCCTTTAACGTCATGATCCCGATGCTGCTCAACCTCTCGATCTTCGCCATTGCCGCGGCTCTGCTCGCCGTGTTTGCCGGCACCGATCTGTGCACCATCATCTCCACGTGCATTTCCAACCCGCTCAAGAGCATCATGAACGCCGGTCCGTGGGCTGTTATCCTCATCTACACTCTTGCGAACCTGCTGTTCTGCGTCGGCATTCACCAGTCCACCATCTCTGGCGCTACCGTCGAGCCGATCCTGACCATGCTCATCGTCGACAACATGGCTACCTTTGCCGCCGGCGGCACCATCCAGCCCGATCACTACATGAACATGCAGATCGTCAACAGCTTCGCCCTTATCGGCGGCTCGGGCTGCACCCTCATGCTCCTGCTCGATACCTTCCTGTTCTCTAAGAACAAGGCTTCCAAGACCGTTGCCAAGATGGCTATCGTTCCTGGCTTGTTTAACATCAACGAGCCGGTCATCTACGGTTACCCCGTCGTGTACAACCTGCCGCTCATGATTCCGTTCGTGCTTCTTCCCGACCTGTTCATCGGCATCACCTATGGCCTGACCTGCGCGGGCATCATCAGTCCCTGCATCGCCCAGGTGCCTTGGACCATGCCTCCCGTCATTAACGCCCTGCTTGCCACGGGCTTTGACTGGCGCGCCGGCGTGTGGCAGGCCCTCGAGCTTGTCATCGGCATGGCTGTCTACCTGCCTTTTATGAGGATCTCCGAGAAGGCCATCGCCAAGCAGGAGGCCCTTGCCGAGCAGAACGCCTAAACGGTTCGTTTTCCCTTCCACCGTTGCGGGCACCGGTACGCGGTGCCGATGCCCGCGGCTCTCCTCTTGTGTGAAGACGCAGGGGGTGGGTACAGTAGCCGCAAGGAATAAAACCAGTTGTCGTCTGCGCGCCGCGCAGTTATAAGGAGGAAACCATGAAGAAGATCATGCTCTGCTGCAATGCCGGTATGTCCACGAGCCTGCTGGTCCAGAAGATGCAGTCCGAGGTCGCAAGCCGTGGTCTGGACATCGAGGTCGAGGCCCGTCCTATGAACGAGGCTCACGATCACCTGGACGAGTGCGATATCTTGCTGCTCGGCCCGCAGATTGGCTACACCAAGGGCGATTTTGAGAAGGAGGCCGCTGGCCGCTTCCCGGTTGAGGTCATCAACATGGTCGACTACGGCCGCATGAACGCTGCTGGCATCATCGACCACTGCGTCAGCGTGATGGGCTAGGTGCAGCGCATGGAGGATATGAACGAGCTGCAGATGACCTGCTTCGAGATCATCAGTTTCGTCGGAACCGCCAAGAGCATGTACATCAATGCCGTGCAAAAGGCCAAGGAGGGCGATTTTGACGCCGCCGAGGAGCTTATTAAGCAGGGCGACGAGGCTTACAACGGTGGCCACGATGTCCATATGGGGCTCCTTAAAAAGGAGGCCAACGGCGAGCGTAACGGCGAGGCCCCGCTGATTCTGCTGCATGCCGAGGACCAGATGGCCGGCACCGAGACCATGCGCGTCATGGCGACGGAGCTCATCGAGGTCCACAAGCTGCTGCAGGCGCTTAAGGCCTAGTCGGCGTTATCGCCGCGATGGACCGCGGTCCAACAGACAACACAGTCCCTTTGACGGGCGCCGGGAGTCTCCGCCTCCCGGCGCCCTTATATTTGGCGAAGGCCCTGCGCGACCTTTTGAGCGGTCGTTTGCGTTTTCCCAGATAAAACCTGCCAAAACAAACCTGTCCCTTTTTGGCAGGTTTTTGTCTTGGGAGCGGTACCATACAGGCAATGTTTAAACGAGAAAGGTGGGCTCCCATGGAACCTAAGCAGTACTATATCGGCATCGACGTCGGCGGCACTTCGGTTAAGGAGGGCCTGTTCGACGAGGACGGCAACCTGCTTGCCAAGGCCAGCGTGCCCACGCCTCCCATCGTTGATGCTGCGGGCTTTGCCGCGGTGACCGAGGCTATCGACCAGGTGGTCGCCAAGGCGCAGATCCCGCGTGCCTTTGTGGCGGGCATTGGCCTGGCCGTTCCGTGCCCCATTCCGGCTTCGGGCGATGCCAAGGTCAAGGCCAACATTGCCATCAACCTGCCCGAGCTTAGGATCGCCATCCAGGAGCACTGCCCCGACGCGGTCGTTAAGTACGAGAACGATGCCAACGCCGCTGCCATGGGCGAGGCCTGGCTCGGTTCTGCCAAGGGCGTGCAGAACGTGGTGATGGTCACCATCGGTACCGGCGTGGGCGGCGGCGTTATCGTCAACGGCGACGTGGTGTCGGGCGTTGTGGGCGCCGGCGGCGAGATTGGCCACATGTGCCTGAACCCCGAAGAGGAGCGCACCTGCGGCTGCGGCGGCCATGGCCACCTGGAGCAGTATTCCAGCGCCACCGGCGTGGTGAGCAACTACCTTGCCGAGTGCAAGAAGGCAGGCGTCGAGCCCATCGAGCTCACCGGCCCCTCAGATTCCAAGGACGTGTTCCAGGCCTGCCGCGAGGGCGACAAGCTCGCGCTGGCTGCGGCCGATACCATGGCCGATTATCTCGGCCGTGCCCTGGCGCTTATTGCCAACGTGGTCGACCCCGAGATGTTCCTGATCGGCGGCGGTGCGTCTGCCTCGGCCGATGTCTACCTCGACGCCGTTCGCGAGCACTTCCAGCGCTACGCGCTTTCCGCCTCGCGCGAGACGCCCATTAAGGTCGCTTCGCTCGGCAACGACGCCGGCATCATCGGCGCCGCCTACGTAGCCCTGCGCGCCGCCGGTAAATAGCTGGTGCAAGGGGGGCAGGTTACTTTGCACCAACATGGTGTAAAAGGGACAGCCTTGGCCCCCGTGCCTACCCCAAAATATGCCGTGGCCCTTCCGTCTGCGAAGGCTCGGCATCGGCGTGCTACCATAGCTACGTCCAAGTACACATATCAAGTGGAGGATATCCATGGCAAACGTTCTTGTCTTTGGTCACCAGAACCCCGATAACGACGCCATCATGAGCGCCGTCGTCCTGTCCCAGCTGCTCAACCAGGTTGAGTATGCCGGCAACACCTACGAGGCCTGCGCCCTTGGTCAGCTTCCGGCAGAGTCCGCCAAGCTGCTCGCCGACGCCGGCATCGCCGAGCCTCGCGCGATCGAGTCCGTCGAGGCCGGTCAGCTCGTCGTCCTCACCGACCACAACGAGTCCGCCCAGTCCGTCGCCGGCCTTAAGGACGCCACGGTCTTTGGCGTCGTCGATCATCACCGCATCGGCGACTTCGAGACCGCCGGCCCGCTGCACTACATCTGCCTGCCCTGGGGCTCCAGCTGCACCATCGTCACCAAGCTCGCCGACGTGCTCGGCGTTGAGCTTTCCGACGTCCAGGCCAAGCTGCTGCTCTCGGCCATGATGACCGATACGCTCATGCTCAAGAGCCCCACCACCACCGCTGTCGACCGCGCCGTTGCCGCCAAGCTCGGCGAGCAAGTGGGCGTCGACCCGGTCAAGTTTGGCATGGAGGTCTTCCTTACCCGTCCGTCCGGCTCCTTCACCGCTGCCGAGATGGTCGGCAACGACATCAAGATGTTCGAGCCCGCCGGCAAGAAGCTGCTCATCGGCCAGTACGAGACCGTCGACAAGAGCCGCGCGCTCTGCATGATCGACGAGATTCGCGAGGCCATGCGCGCCTACGCCGCCGAGAAGGGTGCTGACGGCATTGTCCTGTGCATCACCGACATCATGGAGGAGGGCTCGCAGGTCCTGCTCGAGGGCGAGACCGAGGCTGCTCAGAAGGGCCTGGGCATTGCCGACGAGCACGACGGTGTCTGGATGCCGGGCGTCCTCTCCCGTAAGAAGCAGGTCGCTGCCCCCATCATGGCCGCCTGCTAGGTTTAGTTCACTAAACGCCACGACCGGATCGCGGACGCCCCGCGCTCCGGTCGTTTTTTGTGTACGGCGCCGCGTCGTCTCTTGGACAGGCGTGCCCGTGCCGTTGAGCAAATAATGTTCAACCTGTGGTTCCGCTTTTCGGCCACGCCTGCGTTCTTGTCGTGCAGGGTAGGCTAGATGCAAGCGTAATACGTTAGAGCGCGGCGCCGCCACTTGGGCGGGCCGTGCTTTTTTAAGACGGGAGCCATCCCGTGAAAGGAGCCGCCCATGGCAGCAACTGAGCAGCTATTCAACGTTCGTGAGCGCAAGCGCTTTGAACGTCACGACATCTGGGAGCGCATCGCCGAGAACGGCACGATTTCCGCCGCCGTCATGGTCTTCGCCGCCATCGCCGCCGTCATTTGCGCCAACACCGATGCCTACGAGGCTATCCATCACTTTTTGGAGACCCCGCTGTATGTGGGTCTGGGCAACCTGACGGCCGGTCTCACCGTCGAGCTTTTCGTCAACGACTTCCTCATGGCGATCTTCTTTTTGCTCGTGGGCATTGAGCTTAAGTACGAGATGACAGTTGGCGAGCTCAAGAATCCGCGTCAGGCCATGCTTCCCATGCTGGCGGCCGTGGGCGGCGTCGTCGTTCCCGCTTGCATCTACCTGATCTTTAACCATGCCGGCGCCCACAACGGCTGGGCCATCCCCATGGCAACCGATATTGCCTTTGCACTGGGCGTGCTGTCGCTTTTGGGCAACCGCGTGCCCAACGGCGTGCGCGTGTTCTTCTCGACGCTCGCCATCGCCGACGACCTCATCTCCATCGCCGCCATCGCCATCTTCTACGGTCAGAGCCCCAATCCGTTTTGGTTGGGCGCCGCCGCGCTTGTGACCTGCGCGCTCGTGTGGCTCAACAAGACGCAGCATTACCGCCTTGCCCCGTATTCGGTACTGGGTCTGCTGTTGTGGTTCTGCATGTTCAAGAGTGGCGTACATGCCACGCTCGCCGGCGTCATCCTGGCCTTCACCATTCCGGCCAAGTGCGGCGTTAAGCTCGATAGCCTCACCGATTGGCTGGGCGAGTGCCTGCCGCTGCTCGACGACCGCTACGACGACGAGGCACACATCCTGGGCCAGCATGACTTTACCGTCTCGACCACCAAGGTCGAGCGCGTCATGCACCGCGTGACCCCGCCGCTCATCCGCATGGAGCGTCTGATCTCCACGCCGGTCAACTTTGTGATCCTGCCGATCTTCGCGTTCGTCAACGCACAGGTTCGCCTGGTGGGCGTGGATGTGAGCACACTGCTCACCGACCCGGTGACGCTCGGTGTGTACTTTGGCATGCTGCTGGGCAAGCCGATCGGCATCTTTGGCATGACGTTCGCCTTGGTCAAGCTCAAGGCCTGCGAGCTGCCGCACAACGTCAACTGGCACATGATTGCCGGCGTGGGTATTCTGGGCGGTATCGGCTTTACCATGTCGATTCTCATCAGCGGTCTTGCCTTCCCGACGGCCCAGTTTGAGGTTCTTGCTGCCAAGGCTGCCATTCTTGCCGGTTCGGTCACCGCTGCCGTGCTCGGCATGATCTACATGAGCGTGGTCTGCAAACACCCCGCGTCCAAGGGCGAGTAAAAGCACATACAAGTTTGAAAACGCCGCCTGTGAACACCATCACAGGCGGCGTTTTAGTCATTGGGGACGTTCTTATAGTCATTGGGGACGTTCTTAAATGACTAGTCGAGAGGGACACTCTTTGCGAGCGGCCGAAAAGGACCGTCCCAAACTGCCGGCACTTGGGGAGTGTCCCCAAGTGCCACATGCCATCTGGGAAGACTGTCCCCAACAACTAGTCGTTTAAGAACGTCCCCAATGACTAGGGCTATTCCACCGTTCCGTAGACGGCGCCCCAGCCGTGGGCGGCCAAGGCGGAGTTGAGTTGGTCGCAAAGTGACTGGCGGTCGTAATAGCCGGGCGGTAGCAGGTTGACGATCTCCATGAGATCGGGTGCCAGGTCCAAGATTTCGGCCTGTACGATTAGGTCCAGGCGGTCGATGGCGTGGCGGTCGTAAAACAGTCCGTCGACCAGGCGCTGCAGGTCGCCGAATTCCTCGGCCTGGAACGATCCATACTCCATAGTGCCTCCTTGGGCGCCCCACGCCGGCATGCGCGGCGATTCGTAATTTATTGCGATGGACTTAATCTATCACGGCTTCATAACGTTGCGGCGGTGGCGGTCTATACTTAGACGAACTGCAACGTCCCGCTTTGCGAAAGGTCGCACCCATGCAGACGATCTACCAGAAGATGGAAACCACCGAACTCGATGCCGCCATCGAGGCGCTCAAAGCCGAGGTCGCCGAGGTCAAGGCCAAGGGCCTGGCGCTCGATATGGCGCGCGGCAAGCCGTCGCCCTCCCAGGTGGACATCTCGCGCCCCATGCTCGACATCCTCAATGCCGACGCCGATTTGCACGACGGCAACGTCGACTGCTCCAATTACGGCTGCTTCGAGGGCATTCCCTCGGCACGCAAGTTGGCAGGGGAGTTCCTGGGCTGCCCCGCCGAGCAGACGCTCGTGCTGGGTTCGTCGAGCCTTTTGATCGAGCATGACATCGCCGGCGTGTTCTGGCGCTGCGGCTCGTGCGGCAGCGATCCTTGGGAGGCTTACGAGGCCGCGCACGACGGCAAGAAGGTTAAGTTCCTGTGCCCGGTGCCCGGCTACGACCGCCACTTTGGCATCACCGCCGACTTGGGCATCGAGAACGTCCCCGTTGCGATGACCGACAACGGCCCCGACATGGACGAGATCGAGCGCCTCGTTGCCGCCGACGATTCCATCAAGGGTATCTGGTGCGTGCCCAAGTATTCAAACCCCACGGGCATCACCTTTAGCGAGGACACTGTGCGCCGCCTGGTCGAGATGCCCACGGCCGCGCCCGATTTCCGCATCTTCTGGGACAACGCCTACTGCGTGCACGACCTGTACGACGAGACCGACGAGCTCGCCAACATCTTTGACCTCGCTCGCGCGGCGGGCACCGAGGACCGCGTGGTGGCCTTTGCCTCGACGTCCAAGATTACCTTCCCGGGCGCCGGCATCGGCTTTATCGGTGCGAGCCCCGCGGTCATCGCCGAGTTCTCCAAGCGCCTGAAGGCCGGCCTCATCAGCGCCGACAAGCTCAACCAACTGCGTCACGTGCGCTTCCTTCCCACCATCGAGGCGGTCAAGGAGCACATGAAAAAGCATGCCGAGTTCCTGCGTCCGCGCTTTGAGGCCGTCGAGCGCAAGCTCACCGAGGGCTTGGGCGACACGGGCTGCGCCACCTGGACGCACCCTCGCGGCGGCTACTTTGTAAGCTTCGATGGTCCCGAGGGCTCGGCCCAGAAGGTCGCCGCGCTTTGCGCCGACTTGGGCGTTAAGCTCACGCCAGCCGGTGCTACCTGGCCCTATGGCAAGGACCCGCGCGACACCAACATCCGCATCGCGCCGAGCTATCCCACGGTCGAGGACCTGGAGGCCGCGCTCGATGTGCTGGTGCTGGCCGTTAAGCTTGTCGCTGCCGAGCTTGCGCGTGCCGAGCGCGCCTAACGCGCGGCTTCCCGTACTATCCGCACTTTCGATACGTAAAGGAGCGTATACATGGATTTGGGTATTTCCACCAACCCCACGCCAGAGCTCTACACCATTAAGGTAACCGGCGAGATCGATATCTCTAACGCCGATAGCCTGCGCAATGCCATCGAGCTGGCGCTCGAGCAGCCCACTGAGGCCGTTGAGCTCGATTTTGCCCAGGTGAGCTACATCGATTCGACGGGCATTGGCGTGCTCGTGGGCGCCGCGCACCACGCGTTCGACCACGGTAAGCGCTTTAGCTGCACCAATGTGCAGCCCCCGGTGATGCGCGTGGTTCAGCTGTTGGGTGTCGACCAGGAGATTTCGATCACCGCTGCATAATCTTTGCCCCCAAAAGGGCGTGCCGTTTGGCATATGTTTGTGATGCGCTCGGACGTTTTGACGTCCGGGCGCTATACTTGACCGAATGAATAGACGAGTTCCGGCCGAATGGCGCGGTGCGGGCTCGACTCACATCGAGCCTTGGAGGTATGTGTGTTTGGTATTGGAGAGGGTGAGCTCGCGATCATCGTGGTCTTCGGCTTTTTGCTGTTTGGCCCGGATAAGCTCCCGCAGATGGGCCGCACGATCGGCCGTGCCATCCGTCAGTTCCGCGAGACGCAGGAAAAGATGACGGCCGTTGTTCAGTCCGAGATTATCGATCCGGTGAGCGAGGCCGCGTCGGCCCCGGTCAAGCCCAAGAAGGCTGCTGCGACCGACGACGATTCCGATGCGGACGAGGGCGCCGCCGAGACGGCAGCGCCCGCCAAGAAGGAGACCTTTGCCGAGCGTCGCGCCCGTCTTGCTGCCGAGAAGGCCGCAAGCGAGGGTGCTGCCGAGGGCGAGGGCGCTGCTGATGAGGCCGAGGGCGCCGAGCCCGAGCCTGCCGCTCCCGCCGAGCCTGTCGTCGAGTCCGAGCCTGCTGCAGAGCCGGAGCCCGAGCCCGAGCCGGCAGAGCCCACGACGGCCGACCTCTACGCCCGTCGTCCCCGCAAGCGCAAGGCCGTCGTCGACCAGCTCGCCCGCGAGCTCGAGGCCGAGGACGAAGCTGCCACCGCCGACGCCCCGAAGGGAGGCGATGAGTAATGCCTATCGGACCTGCGCGTATGCCGCTCTTCGATCATCTGGGAGAGCTCCGTCGCCGCCTGACCATCGTGGTCGTATCGGTCTTTGCCGCAGCCATCGTGCTGTATTTCGCCACGCCTGTTGTGCTCGACATCCTGGAAGATCCCATCCGCTCCTTTGTACCGGACGGTAAGTTCTACATCACCACCACGCTCGGCGGCTTTGGTCTGCGCTTCTCGCTGGCCATCAAGATGGCCGTGGTCATGTGCACGCCCATGATTATCTGGCAGATTCTGGCGTTTTTCCTGCCGGCGCTTCGCCCCAACGAGCGCAAGTGGGTCGTGCCCACGGTGCTCGCCTCGACGGTGCTGTTCTTCTTGGGCGCAATCTTTTGCTACTTCATCATCATTCCCGCGGGCTTTGAGTGGCTCATCGGCGAGACTTCGGCAGTCGCCACGGCGCTGCCCGATCTGGAGAACTACGTCAACATGGAGCTGCTCTTTATGATCGGCTTTGGTGTGGCGTTTGAGCTGCCGCTCATCATCTTCTACCTGTCCGTCTTCCATATTGTGTCCTACGCGGCCTTCCGCGGTGCCTGGCGTTACGTATACGTTGGCCTGCTTGTGGGCTCGGCTGTGATTACGCCCGACGGTTCGCCCGTCACGCTGGGCCTCATGTACGGCGCCCTGCTCTCGCTCTACGAGATTTCGCTTGCCATCGCCCGCGTGGTCATTACCGCGCGCGAGGGCAAGGAGGGCTTGTTCGTGAGTCGTCTGGACCTGTTCTCGGACGATGAGGACGACGAGGAGTAAATCGGTATGCACGAGGTTGGCATTGTCAACGGCATACTCGATACAGTGATTCGCGCGGCGCGTGGGGCGGGGGCCTCGCGCGCCGTTTTGGTAACGCTGCGTATCGGGGATATGACCGAAGTTGTGCGCGAGGCGCTCGACTTTGCGTGGGAGACGTTTCGCGACGAGGATCCGCTCACGCAAGGCTGCGAGCTTGCCGTGGAGGAGGTCCATCCACAAAGCGGGTGCCTGGACTGCGGCGAGGTTTTCGACCACGATCGCTTCCATTGCCGTTGCCCCCAATGTGGCGGCGCCAACGTGCGCCTACTGCACGGCCGCGAGCTCGATATCGCGAGTATCGAAATCGAAACCCCCGACGATTAGCCCGCTAGCCATCTGGTGATGGGGTATAAAGGGGCCAAAGTAAGGAGTGCCAAGTATGGCTGAGAAAACGATTGATATCGCGTCGCCGATCCTGTCGCGCAACGAGCGCCTGGCAGATCAGCTGCGTCAGCGATTTCATGAGACAAACACCTATGTGATCAATGTCCTGTCGAGCCCTGGCTCGGGCAAGACCACCACGATTTTGGGCACCAACGAGCGCCTACGCGACAAGGCGGGCCTGCGTTGCGCCGTCATCGAGGGCGATATCGCCTCGGACGTCGACGCCATTACCATGAAGGAAGCCGGCATGCCCGCCATCCAGATCAACACGGGCGGCCTGTGCCACCTCGAGGGCAACATGATCATGGAGGCCGTCGACGCCTTCGACCAGGCCGTCGGTCTGGAGAACATCGACGTCATCTTTATCGAAAACGTGGGCAACTTGGTCTGCCCGGTCGACTTTGACCTGGGTGAGAACCTGTCCATCATGATCCTCTCGGTGCCCGAGGGCGACGACAAGCCCATCAAGTACCCGGGCATCTTCCAACACGCCGGCGCACAGCTGCTCAACAAGGTCGACGTGGCTCCGGCTTTCGATTTTGACATGGATAGGTATACTAAGACACTCGATGACCTCAATCCGCAGGCGCCGCGGTTTGCCGTGAGCGCGCGCAAGGGCGAGGGCATGGATGCCTGGTGCGATTGGCTCATCGGGCAGATCGAGCAAGCAAGGGCGTAAATCGGCCGCCATACGGGCGGGCGTAGCCGCAGAGACACGAGATAGGAGCCTCTTTTGAAGCTCATCATCGCCGAGAAAAACGACGCCGCGCGTCAGATTGCCGAGCGTCTGTCCACGGGCAAACCCAAAAAGGACAAGGTGTACAACACCGCCATCTACCGTTTTGAGTGGAAGGGCGAGGAGTGCGTGACCATCGGCCTTGCCGGTCACATCCTTGCGCCCGATTTTTGCGACAGCGTGCTGTTCGATAAAAAGCTGGGCTGGTATTCGGTCACCGAGGACGGCGAGATGCTGCCGGCCGACATGCCCGATGGCCTGGCGCGCCCGCCCTATGACACCAAGCGCAAGCCGTTTCTTGCCGACGGTATCTCCATCAAGGGCTGGAAGCTCGAGAGCCTGCCGTATCTCACCTGGGCGCCCGTCATTAAGCTGCCGGCCGAGAAGGAGCTCATTCGCTCGCTCAAGAACCTTGCCAAGAAGTCCGACAGTGTCATCATCGCTACGGACTTCGATCGCGAGGGCGAGCTGATCGGTTCGGACGCCCTCAACAAGGTGCGCGAGGTTGCGCCCGACTTGCCGGTCGCCCGCGCCCAGTATTCTTCGTTTACCAAGGCCGAGATTACGCAGGCCTTTGATAATCTCGTCTCGCTCGACCAGAACTTGGCCGACGCCGGCGAGAGCCGTCAGCACATCGACCTCATTTGGGGCGCGGTGCTCACGCGCTACCTGACGCTCGCCAAGTTTGGCGGCTTTGGCAACGTGCGTTCCGCCGGCCGCGTGCAGACGCCGACGCTTGCCCTGGTGGTCGAGCGCGAGCGCGAGCGCATGGCGTTTGTGCCCGAGGACTATTGGCAGATCCGCGGCATGGGCGCCGCACAGGGTGCTGCCGAGGACGACCGCTTTAAGATTGCGCACAAGACGGCACGCTTTACCGACAAGGATGC
Source organism: uncultured Collinsella sp. (assembly GCA_900544385.1). GTDB lineage: Bacteria > Actinomycetota > Coriobacteriia > Coriobacteriales > Coriobacteriaceae > Collinsella. Next base: position 2,674 of record UQVD01000018.1, on the reverse strand, counting down.
TGCTGAGACGGCGTACAACCATGTCGACGGCGTCGCGACGGCAACCGTCGCCGCGGTGACCAAGCGCTCGCGCAAGCAGCAGCCGCCCACGCCGTTTGCGACCACCTCGCTGCAGGCTGCCGCCGCAGCCGAGGGCATCTCACCTGCGCGTACCATGCGCATCGCCGAGTCCCTCTACATGGCGGGCCTCATCAGCTACCCGCGTGTCGACAACACCGTGTACCCCGCGACGCTCGATCTGGGCGCCGTGGTGAGTGACCTGGCAAAGATTAACCCGGCGCTGGCGCCCGTGTGCAAAAAGGTGCTCGCCGGCCCCATGAAGCCCACGCGCGGCAAGGTCGAGACCACCGACCACCCGCCTATCTATCCCACGGGCGAGGGCGATCCGTCCACGCTCGACGGCGGCCAGCGCAAGCTCTACGACCTCATCGCCCGTCGCTTCCTGGCGACGCTTATGGGGCCCGCGACCATCGAGAACACCAAGCTCGAGCTCGACGTGAACGGTGAGCCGTTCGTGGCTTCGGGCGACGTGCTCGTGACCCCGGGTTTCCGCGAGGCCTATCCGTACGGCCTTAAGCGCGATGAGCAGATGCCGCCGCTGGAGCAGGGCGATACGGTTGATGTGTTCGACATTAAGCTCGAGGCAAAGCAGACCGAGCCGCCCGCACGCTACAGCCAGGGTAAACTCGTGCAGGAGATGGAGAAGCGCGGCTTGGGCACCAAGTCCACGCGCGCGAGCATCATCGAGCGCCTGTACGCCGTGCGCTACCTCAAAAACGATCCCGTGGAGCCGAGTCAGCTGGGCATCGCCATCATCGATGCGCTGACGCAGTTTGCCCCGCGCATCACGAGCCCCGATATGACCAGCGAGCTCGACGGCGACATGACCCGCGTCGAGCGCGGCGAGGACACCGAAGAGCATGTCGTGACGCACTCGCGCGCACTGCTGGCCGGCGTGCTCGACGAGCTGCTCAAGCATACGCAGGAGCTGGGCGACGCCATCAGCGACGCCGTCACGGCCGATGCGCGCGTGGGAGCTTGCCCCAAGTGCGGCAAGGACCTGGTTATGAAGACGAGCGCCAAGACCCGTGGCAGCTTCATTGGCTGCATGGGCTGGCCCGACTGCGATGTGACCTATCCGGTGCCGAGCGGCGTCAAGGTGAGTCCGCTCGAGGGCGAGGCGGCCGTGTGCCCCGAGTGCGGCGCGCCGCGCATTAAATGCCAGCCGTTCCGTCAGAAGGCTTTCGAGATCTGCGTGAACCCCACGTGCCCCACCAACTACGAGCCCGACCTTAAGGTGGGCGAGTGCAAGGTGTGTGCCGAGGCCGGACGTCATGGCGACCTGATCGCGCACAAGAGTGAGAAGAGCGGCAAGCGCTTTATCCGCTGCACCAACTACGATGACTGCGGCGTGAGCTATCCTCTGCCGGCGCGCGGTAAGCTCGAGGCGACGGGTGAGACCTGCCCCGAGTGCGGCGCCCCCATCGTGGTGGTCAACACGGCGCGCGGCCCGTGGCGTATCTGCGTCAACATGGACTGCCCGACCAAGGAGAAGAAGCCCGCCCGCGGCCGCAAGACCACGACTAAGGCGAGCACGGCCAAGAAGACGACGGCGGCCAAGAAGACGACGGCTAAGAAAGCCACTGCCGCCAAGAAGACGACCGCGAAGAAGTCGACTGCCAAGAAAGTAGCCTCCGACAAGTAACGGCGCGGTCGAAACATTGCCTAAAAAACGAGCGAGGACCCCACGATCCTCGCTCGTTTTTTTGACCGGCAGTTAGGGACGTTCCTTTTCTGCCGGCAGTTTAGGAACGTCCCTAACTGCCGGCTCGGGAACGACAAAGCGCTAGTTCACTTCGACGGGTTTGGCGCCGGGATAGCGCTCCTCAAAGTCTAGGCGATACTTATTGTCATTGGTGCCCGCCACGTTGTCGCGCGACAGCGGCGCCACGATCTCATTCTTGTGGTCCGCAGGCTTGGCGTATTTCAGGCTGATCTCCCAGGCATCACAGATTGCGTCAATGCGGTGATCCAGGTCGTCGTACAGGGCGATGATGTCCTTCCAGGAGTTGTAGTTCTTGGAGCTCGTCGGGACGTCCAGGTCCTCGACGATGTCGTAATACTGCTCGATGGTGTCCTCTGTGCGCTCGGCGACGTCGGCGAGATTTTGGCGGGTGGTTCGATCCTCTTCCAGATAGCTGCCGTTGAAGTTCTGCGCGCAGCCACGGACGTAGTTGTCGAGGTCTTCTAGCAAGTCGTAGTATTCGCTCAGTCGGCGGTAGAGGTTCTGCTCGGAGAGTGTTGCTTCGCCGCCATCCTCGTCGTCATCGTCATCATCGTCGTACAGGCTGTTGGGATCGCCGAGAGGCTTTAGGTCATCGTCGTCGACGTCATGGTGCAGCTTAGCTACCTCGGCAGACGTCTGCGTGGCGGCGTTGTCGAAAGGCTTGATCACAAAGAAAACGACCAGGGCGATGATGATCGCCACCAGCACAACGATAACGGCGATAAGCGGCCCGGTGCCGCTCTTTTTGGGAGCGGGGGTCTGTGGCGAAGCGGGCGCGTATGCGGGAGCCGGCTGCTGTTGGGGCGAGTCGCTCGCGACGGGGATGCGCTGCGTGGTCTCTGTCTCTTATACACATCTGACGCTGCCGACGATATGCAGTGTGTAGAT
>UQVD01000017.1 GCA_900544385.1 uncultured Collinsella sp. | reverse complement strand
CACTGCATATCGTCGGCAGCGTCAGATGTGTATAAGAGACAGGCCCCCTACCGTCATGGTCTACAATCGAGGACACAATCATTCGTCCACCCAAAGGACCGTTCTTGAACCTGAGCAAGCCTAAAATCAACGCGCTTCTGGCGCTCGCGCTCTTCACCTTCGCCTTCCTTGCCGCCGAGTTTCGCTTCGATATCAATATCGGGCTACTCGCCGGCGCCGAGCGCGTTGTGCTCGCACAGGGCTTTATTCTGGGCGCGAGCGTGCTCGGCTTTATCGGGTACGCTCCGTTGCTTGAGCACGCGCAGCACAAAGGCCAGCCTCAGGCAGTTGTCAGTGCCGCCGTCCCCATCGCCATCTTGGGGTTGACTCAGATTCAGTCCCCCACGAGCCCGCTTGCGCTCGAGATTCTGGGATGCCTCGCATTCCTCGGGCTCGGCCTGCTGGGCGCCGCCACTCACCACGCCTTTTCGCTGGCATTCCAGGATGACCCCAAGCTTGCCACCGGTGCGGGGGCAGCCTATGCCGCGGGCATCCTGATGCAGTTCGCCATCAACCTGCTCAATTGCGGCGGTATCGCAGAGCTCATCGTCCTTGGCGCAGCGACTATCGCCATCTCCGCCCTCAGCGCCACTACCCAAGCGGCAAACGAGGGCCCCAGTCCCACCATCAATCCCTTTGCCGAGCCCTCGCACGCCCTCGCCAAGCAGGCGTGCTGGAGTATCGCGCTCGTCATGATTCTCGCCTGCCTGTTCTCGACGCTCGATAACGTCGTCACGTTCTCCAACGCCCACGGCACCATCGCCGTACAGACCTGGCCGCGCCTCTTTTTGGCGGCGAGCGGTCTCGTCGCCGGTATCGTCTTTGATCTTGCCGAGCGTCGCTACATGGGCCTCATCATGCTCGGCGTCACGGTACTTTCCACCATCTCGATCTTGGCTGTGGAAGCCGGCGCCGATCCCAACCTGGGCCTTGTCGTCTTTTACCTGAGCTCGGGCTTTTTTGTCACGTTCTTTACTGCCACCTTTACACAGCTGGCACCGCGCATGCATACGCCCGCACTGTGGGCTGGCATGGGCCGCGCAGCCAACAACGTGTGCGCGTTCACTACGTCGGGCATCTCGCTGGCACTTGTGACCTCGGGCAATGTCGCCATCATCATGATCGGCGCGCTCATGCTGCTTGTGGCGGCAAGTGTGGCGTTTGTAGCTGCGGGCCTGTTCCGCCTGCCCCAAACCGAGCAGGAGCGCGAGCGCGAGCAGCTGGCAGAAGAAGCACTCGCCGCCCCCACCATCGAGGAGCAACGCCAGGCCTTCATCGCCAACCACGCTCTCACCCCACGCGAAGTCGACGTGCTCATAACCGTGACCCAGGATGAACGCCCGCTCAAGCAGATCGCCGAGGAGCTCGGCATCTCGATGCGCATGGTACAGCGCCACCTGAGCTCCATCTACAAAAAGACCGACACGCAAACGCGCGCCGGTCTCACCAAAGCCTTCCCCTCGGCCTAAAACAAAAACCACCACAAAGGTGCCGTCCCCTTTGTGGTGGTTTTGGTCGGTTAGCCTTCGAGCTGCGCCACCTTGTAGCGGTAGGCGGCGGCAATAACGTCTTTGCAACCCTCGCGGCCCAGCTTGGCGCGGTTGACGACGATGTCTTTACCGCTCGTCATCTTCCACTTTCCGGCACTGTAGCGCTTGTAGAACGCCTCACGCGCCTTCTGCTGCTGCTTGACCAGCTTGGCGCCCTTCTTTTTGTTAAGGCCACGCTTTTTGCGCACGATCTCGACGCGGTCCTCAAAGGGAGCGGTCACCAGCACGGCAATGTGGTTAGGGTTGTTGCGCAGCAGGTAATCGGACAGACGACCCTCGATAATGCAGCTCTCGGTCTCGCCCAGGTCCAAAATCACCTGGCTCATCTTTTGGAACAACTTGTCCGAGTACGAGCGGGCGTCGTAGCGGTCGGGCAGAAACGCCATGTTCTCCACGGCCAGACGCTCGTCGTAGGCGGCCATCTTATCGAGCGGCTCGCCCGCACGCAGCGACGCGCGCACCAGCAGCTCGTTATCGTACAGCGGAATCCCTAGTTCGTTGGCAAGGATACGGCCAATCTCGTGACCCTCGGCGCCAAAGTCGCGCGCGATGGTAATGACCACGGGGCTCTTCTTGTTCTCCAGATCGCTCATCGCGATTCCTTTCTCTGTGTGACAAAGGGGCTGTCCCTTTGCCACATTCTACGCTGCCACGATACGGCGTTGATATGCCCTCACCAGCAGCGAGATACCAAAGTTGAGCACAAAGTACATCGCAAACACCAGGCCGTAGAGCATAAGCACCTGCGACAGGTCGATCGCGTGGGCCATCACGACGTTTGCCGTGTACATGAGCTCGGCCACGTTAATACCCGAAAGATACGAGCTGTCCTTAATGACGGTCGTGCACTGGCTAAACAGCGCCGGAATGATCGTCTTAAACGTCTGCGGCAAAATGATGTAGCGCATGGTGGCAAAGAAGCCGAAGCCCTGGCTCTGCGCCGCCTCAAACTGGCCGCGCGGAATCGAGTTGAGGCCGCCGCGCACAATCTCGGCCATAACAGCGCTGGTAAACAGCGTAAAGGCGATGGTCGAAATCACAATGTCCAAACCCTGCACCGTAAAGTAGATAAACAGGATCCACAGCAGGTTCGGTGTGCAACGGAACAGCTCAATATAGGCGCTCACCAAAATACGGAACGGGCGTGGCGCATAGCTTTTAACAAGCGCCAGCACCGTGCCAAAGATGAGCGAGAAAAAGATCGACAGCGCCGAGATCTCGATCGTCTTAACAAAGCCGCCCCAAATGTAGAGCAGGTTAGTCGCGTTGAAGATTTCCATGCGCTAGGCCTCCTCTACGTTGTCGAGCCCCAGCTCGGCCAGGCTCACGCCGCGCGGACGCTCCTTGGAGCGGCGCTCGAGCCACTGCACCAGCATGGCGAGCGGAAAGCAGATGATGAAGTACATAAGGCAGCAGACGATGTATCCCTGCAGGTAACCGTACAGACTCACAAAGTTGTCGGAACGGTACATAAGGTCGCCACCGGCGACAAGCGCCAGCACCGACGTGTTCTTGACCAGGTTGAGCGCCTGGTTACACAGCGGCGGCAAAATGATCTTGAACGTCTGGGGCAGCACGATGTACCAGTACGCCTGCGCACGGGTGAAGCCCTGGCTCTGGGCCGCTTCCATCTGACCGCGCGGAACCGCCTCGATACCAGTGCGGATGACCTCCGAAATGTAGGCCGCGTGATACAGGCCCACGCCCAAGAAGCCCAGCACGAATGGCGCGATGCGCACCGGCTGGTCGGCACCGGTTATGGCCTGCAAAAACTGCGGACCGGCCATGTACATAAAGAGCACCTGCACGGGCAACGGGGTGTTCTGGTAAAACTCCACGTACACGCGACTTATGGCGCGCAGCACGCGCGAACGAGTGGTAGAGAACACGCCCAGCAGCGTGCCCAGCACCAGCGACAGCAGCAGACCGGCAACGACCACCTGCAGCGTCACGCCAAAGCCCTCCCAGAAGGGCCCCATGTTTTGAAATGTCGTCGACCAACGGTCGGCGTCAAATAATCCTTCGAGCATTTGATTCCTTCCTTGGACGATGCGCCTATACAAGACCCCAGGTCTTGACCTCTTGGTCGAGCCAGCCGTCGGCCAGGCGATCGCAAATCACCTGATCGACCACGGCCGAAAGGTCGCAGCCCTTCTTGGTCGCCACGCCGTAGCCCTGCTCGCCAAACTTGACCTCGGGCTGCAGCAGCTCAACGGTCTCGTTCATGTAACCGGCCAGCGTGGAGCGGTCCATGGCAAAGACGTCGATATTGCCGGCGTCGAGCGAACTCTTGATGATGGGGTAGCCGCTAAAGGCCCTAAACTCGGGCTTGCAGCTAAAGCCGTTGTCCTTGATCATCTGCTCGATCAGGCCCTGCGTGGTGGCACCCTGGCTTACGCCAATGACCTTGCCGTCCAGGTCCTCAATCGAGGTAAAACCCGAGCGCTTCTTGACCATGAGTCCCACGTAGTCGGTGCGGTACGGCGTCGAGAAATCCCAGCTCTTCTTGCGCTCGTCGGTGATGGTGTAGGTCGCCGCGACCACGTCGAGTTGGCCGTTATCGATCAGCGGACCGCGCGTCTTGGGCGTTACGTCGGTAAACTCGACAAGTTCCTGGGCACGGGCCTCCTTGTAGCTCACGCCAAAGACGGCAGCGGCGATCTGGTAGCACAAATCGACTTCCATGCCCTCAAAGCGACCCTTGGCAGTGTCGTAATATCCATAGCCGGGAACGTCCTTCTTAACGCCGGCATTCAGATGGCCACGCGACTTGATAGCCGCAAGCTTAGACCCCTTGTCGGAGCCCTCGCCGCTGGTGGAGTTGCCGCAACCGGTAAGCGCGGTCCCCGTCAGCGCAAGCATGCCGGCGCCAGCCAGCTGCAAAAAATGACGGCGCGACACGGCCGCCCTCGTCATATCCGTCATGTCCATCACCGCGCCTAGTGCAGAATCTTGGACAGGAACTCGCGGCAGCGCGGGTTCTCGGGGTTATCAAAGAAGTGCTCGGGCGTGCCCTCCTCCAGGATGCGGCCGTCCTCCATAAAGATGACGCGGTCGGCCACCTGGCGTGCAAAGCCCATCTCGTGCGTCACGCAGATCATAGTGATGTCCTCCTGCGCAAGCTCAATCATAACGTCCAGAACCTCCTGGACCATCTCGGGGTCGAGCGCCGAGGTCGGCTCGTCAAACAGGATGATGGGCTGCTTGGTGCACAGGGCACGGGCGATGGCGATGCGCTGCTGCTGACCACCCGAGAGATTCTGCGGATACTCGCCGGCCTTATGCGCCATGCCGACGCGCTTGAGCGCGGCGATGGCGATCTCGGTCGCCTCCTCTTTGCTCTTCTTTTGCAGCTTGATGGGCGCGAGCGTCAGGTTGCCCAGCACCGTCATGTTGGGATACAGGTTGAACTGCTGAAACACCATGGAACTATACTTGCGAGCCATCTCCAGGTGATTCTTTTTTGTGAGCGGCGTACCGTCGATGACGACCTCGCCCGACGTGGGCTCCTCCAGATAATCGACGCAACGGATGAGCGTCGACTTACCCGAACCGGAAGGCCCGATCATTACGAGCTTCTCGCCGCGCTTGACGGTGAGATTGATATCTTTGAGCACATGCAGGTCGCCAAAGTACTTGTTGAGATGCTTGATCTCGATCATGTCTGCCATGAATGTCCCTTCCCTGCGTTTACACGAGTTGAACTATTGTACGGAAAGAACCGCGTTTCCGCAGCCCACACTACATTCCCGTAAAGAACCCGCAACCTTTAACCCACTCATTGGGGACGGGCTTAAATGAGTACCCGCTCATTGGGCACTCATTTAAGCCCGTCCCCAATGATTGCCCAGCCCAGCAAAAAGGGGCGCGACCGCAATGGTCACGTCCCCTTAACATCAACTATGTACCGCTCGGCCCTTAAGCCAGCTTTGCTCCGACGATCTTTGCCGCGGCAGGCTTATCGAAGTTGCCGCCGGTGGCCTTGCCGAGTGCTCCCATGACCTGGCCCATCTGCTTCTTGGAAGTAGCGCCCAGCTCGGCGATGACCTGCTCGATCAGGGCCTCGAGCTCCTCGCCCGAAACCTGCGCGGGCAGCAGGCTCTCCAGAATCTTGACCTGCTCGGTCAGGTTGTCGGTACGCTCCTGGTCGGTGCCGGCCTTGATGGACATCTCCAGCGTCTCGCTCGTCTGCTTGATCAGACGCTTGATCATGCTGTTGACGTCTTCCTCGGTCACATCGCGGCGCTCGTTAACCTCGATATTCTTCACCTCGGCCTTGACCTGGCGAATGATGGACAGGCGAACCTTGTCCTTGGCCTTCATGGCCGCGATCATTTCTTTCTGCAGCTCTTCGTTGGTCATCTGCAAATCCTCTCTAATAGCGTGGGCGGCACTCACGCGAGCACCGCCCCATGGTTACTCAGTCTTCGACGAATCGTCGGTCGAACTCTTGGTGACGCCCTTCAGACTCACGTTATAGGGTACGTCCTTGGGCATGGGGTTGACGGTGATGTCGGCATCCTTCTTGTACTGCTCCAGCCACTCGCTGTACGCGGTGCTGGCCGCTTGCGTCTTCACCACGTTGGAGACGTACTTTTTGATGTCCTTGGGCACCTGGTTGATGTCATCAACCTGATTATCGACATGGAAGTAGTCGGTGCACTTGATGATGTGGTAGCCATAGGTCGACTCGACGACTTCGCTCACGTCGCCCTTGTTGAGTCCCTCGAGCGCCGTCTGGTAGCTGTCGACGAAAGTGGTGAGCTTATCCCAGCCCACATCGCCCTTCTTCTCCTTGGAACCGGTGTCCTCGGAGTACTGCTCAACGGCGTCCTCAAAGCTCAGCTCACCGGAGTTGATCTTGTCCAGGCACTCCTGCGCCTTGGCCTTGGCGGCAGCCTTGTCCTCGTCGGAAGCGTCAGAATCAACCTTGATCAGGATGTTCGACGAGCGGCGGGCGTCGTTGTAGCTGGACAGGTTTTCGTTGATGTAATCGACAATCTCGCTGTCCTTGGGCTTGCTCGTGGGCGCGACGGCATCCTTGAGTTTCTGCTGCGCCAGACTCTCCTTGAGTGAGTCCTTGTAGGTGTCCTCGGTATAGCCGTAGGTCTTGAGGGTCTTCTTAAAGGCCTTGGCGCCGCCCGCGCTCTTGCACGCGTCCTTCCAAGCCTTCTCGACCTCCTCGTCAGACACCGTCACGCCGTTCTCCTTCTGTGCCTGTTGAAGCAGAATCTGCTGCGTGTAGGAGTCGATGAGTTGCTTGCGGTACTTCTTGGGCGTGAGGTCGTTGTCAACCAGATACTGCGCCCAATCCTTATCCTTGGTGTAGCCGTAGGACGTGCGCATGCTCATGATCTGCTTGGTCACGGTGTCCTCGGTGAGGTTGGTGCCGTTGATAGTTGCAGCAACACCGCCGGTCAGCTTGTAGCCCGAGGCGTCCTCGGCCTGCGACATAAGGCCGGAGCACGCCATCGCCGAGACGGAAAGCAGCATCGCCAGCACGCCGATGACCACCAGGACGATCTTGACGGTCTTAGACACGTACGTCTTGCGCTGCTTCTTGCGAGAGCTGGAGGCAGCGCGAGCCTGCTGCTCGGGCGTCGGCTCGGGCGCAGGGTTCTTTTTCTTATTTGCCATAGTTGGCCTTTCGCATAACGAATCGAACAAACGCCATTGTGTCACAACGCGGCCCCCGCGGCACGCTTGGTGCATTGGGGGCAGGTTAATCTGCACCATTTTGGTGCAAAGGGGACAGATGTGGCACTTGGGGACGTTCTTTATATGCCGGCACTTGGGGACCGTCCCTTACTGCCGGCAGAAAAGGAACGTCCCCAAGTGCCGACTCAGCCCCACCTTAGAAGTGACGGCGGATGGCGTCGACCATACCCTGGGACGTGGTCTGGCCGAGCACGTCGGCTGCGGCATCGGCGTCCATAAAGATGTTCATGAGCGCCTGCAGGGCCTCGACCTGGCCGCCCGGCTCGGCGATGCCCAGATTGATGACGATCTGCGCCGGCACCGGAGCGCCCATGCCAGCCATAGCGTTAAATGTCACGGGCGCGGCGGGCTTCACCACCGCGATATAGGGCTTGGCCACAAATCCCGGATCGGTATGCGGAATGGCAATGTTTGCCGCCGGCATGGCTAGACCCGTGGGATAGGCATCCTCGCGCGTGCGAACGGCGTCGAGCCAACCGTCGGCAATGTAGCCACGTAGTGCAAGCTCGCCCTCGAGCCGCGCAAACACCTCATCCGGCGTTGCGCACTCCCAATCAAAAAACACCAGCTCAGGCGTAAACAGCGCTTCGTTATCCGCCATGCGCTCACCTCTCTCACCTAGTCACCTGGGACGTTCTTGAATGACCAGTCGTTAAAGACCGTCCCCGATGACTACCCAAAACAAAAGGTGGCCACGCGCGCCTTGGCGCCAATGACCACCCTGACTACTCGGCTAAATTGTACTGTGCGCCGCTAGCCGCGAGGCGCGTCAATTGCGACCTTGCCGCTCTCCAGCACGTGGACGCGGCCGTCGGCGAGCATCTGCACGACCTCGGGATACAACACGTGCTCAATCGCGTGGATGTGCTCCTCGAGCGTGTCGACATCCCAACCTTCCTCGACAGCCAGCGCGCGCTGGGCGATGATGGGGCCGTTGTCGTAGATCTCGTTGGCAAAATGCACGGTCACGCCAGTTACCTTGACGCCGCGCGCAAACGCGTCGTCGATCGCATGCGCGCCGGTAAAGCTCGGCAGCAGCGCCGGATGCAAGTTGACCACGCGGTTGGGAAACGCCGCCAGCAGCGGCGTATGCACCATGCGCATGTAGCCAGCCATGGCCACATACTCGCAGCCGCGCTCGAGAAGCTCGTGCGCGATGATCTCGTCGGCGGCAATAGGGTCGGCATAGACATCCTTGGACAGTGTGAGCGTCTGGATGCCCGCGCGCTCAGCGCGCTGCAAACCCTTAGCCGAAGGACGGCTCGACACCACAAGCTCAATCGAAGCGTTGAGCTTGCCGGCGGCGATCAGATCGATCAGCGCTTGCAGGTTGGTACCCGAACCGCTGATGAGCACACCGATCTTGAGCGGCTCGGCCGTATCGGTGCCGGTCGGACGGGCGTAGGGCACAAAGCCCAGGCTCTCGACAGCAGCCATCTGTTCGTTAGCGCTCATCGGAGTACACGACCTTACCGGAACCCTCGACGCACTCACCCACGCGGAACGGCTTCTCGCCCAGCGCGACCAGGGCCTCGGCCACGGCAGCCTCGTCCTCGGGGGCGACGATCAGGCACAGGCCAACGCCCATGTTGAAGGTCTTGCATGCCTCGTTGGGCGCGAGCTCGGCCTGGCGCGACACGTAGGTGATGACGGGCGGAACGTCCCAACCCATCTCGGCGCCGTTGCGGGTGACCACGGCGTCGACGTCGTCGGCAAGCGCGCGGTTGAGGTTCTCGGTAATACCGCCGCCAGTGATGTGGGCGATAGCGTGCACGTTGGCGCCGCCGCGCAGCAGCTCCAGAATCGGCTTGACGTAGATGCGCGTGGGAGCCAGCAGGGCGTCTGCCAGCGATGCGCCGCCGAGTTCCTCGAGCGGACGGCTCAGCTCCTCGGCCTTAGCGGCGGCCTCGGGCGTGCCCGGCTTAATGCCGTCGACACCAATGACCTTGCGCACGAGCGAGTAGCCGTTGGAGTGCACGCCAGTGGAAGGCAGGCCCAGGATCACGTCGCCGGGGCGGACGTTCGCGGGGTCGAGCATCTTGGGACGGTCGACGACGCCCACGGTAAATCCGGCAAGGTCGTAGTCGGCAGGAGCCATGACGCCGGGGTGCTCGGCCATCTCACCGCCCACGAGCGCGCAGCCCGCGAGCTTGCAGCCGTCGGCCACACCCTTGATGATCTTTGCCATGTGCTCGGCCTCGATGTGGCCGATGGCAACGTAGTCCAGGAAGAACAGCGGCTCGGCGCCCGAAGCCAGAATGTCGTTGACGCACATAGCAACCAGGTCCTGGCCCACCGTCTCGTGACGGTCCATGATCTGGGCGAGCACGAGCTTGGTGCCCACGCCGTCGGTACCGCTAATCAGAATCGGGTCTTCCATATCCTTAAGCGCGGTGGCCGAGAACAGGCCACCGAAGCCACCGATACCGCCGATGACCTCGGGACGGTTGGTGTCCTTAACCATCTGCTTAATAGCGTCAACGGCGCGGCCGCCCTCGGCGGTATCGACGCCGGCATCCTCATACGTCACATGCTTGCTGTCGCTCATCTGAGCCTTCCTCTCCCACTACCGTCCGCCGCCCGGGCGCCAAACGGTGCTCATAGTTGCGTTCATTTCGGCGCGCGCCATAACAACGCGCGCCGTCATATCAACAAAACAGCAGGTAAAACCTACCAAAATAAACCTGTCCCCACATGGCAGGTTTTAGGCCTCGCCGTGTTCCTCTTCCCAGCTGCGGTCGTCGTATTTCTCGACCACGGCGTCGTCGTCAAAGTGCAGCGGCTTGTCCAGGTTGCGGGGCTTAAAGCCCTCCATAAACTTGTCGCGGCCAAAACTCTCAGGAATCGCCACGGGGTAGCGGCCGGTAAAGCACGCATCGCAGTAACCGCCCTTGGGCATGACCTTAAGCAGGCCCTCGACCGAAAGGAAGGCCAGCGAATCGGCGCCGATATACTCACAAATCTCATCGACCGTCTTGTTGGCGCTGATAAGCTGCGACTGCACGTCTGTATCGATACCGTAGAAGCACGGCCAGATGACCTCGGGCGAGTTGATGCGGATATGAATCTCCTTGGCGCCAGCGTTGCGTAGCATCTTGACGAGCTGCACCATGGTGGTGCCGCGCACGATGGAGTCGTCGATGACGACCAGGCGCTTGCCCTCGATGTTGTCACGCAGCGGGTTGAGTTTCATACGCACGCCCATGGCGCGCAGCTCCTGCGTGGGCTCGATAAACGTACGGCCCACGTAGCGGTTCTTGATAAGGCCCTCGCCAAAGGGAATACCGCTCTCGTGCGAATACCCCTCCGCGGGCGGCAGGCCGGAGTCGGGCACGCCGATGACCAGGTCGGCCTCGACGGGCTCCTCGTGTGCCAGCTGACGACCCATGTCGTAACGGCAGGCATAGACGCTCTTGCCGTTCATGATGGAGTCGGGACGGGCGAAGTAGACCTGCTCAAAGATGCAGTTGGCAGGCTCTTCGGCTGCAGGCACACCCTGCTCGGACACAAGGCCCTCGGCACTGATGCGCAAGATCTCGCCGGGACGGACGTCACGGACGTACTCGGCACCCACGATGTCGAGCGCGCACGTCTCGGAGGCAACGACCCAGCCGCCGGCGCGCGTGACATGGGTGGTGGCGTCGACCGTCGCGGCGCCGTCCTGCGACGGCAGCTGCGAAACGGATGCGGCATCGGCCTGGTCCAGACCCTCGTCCACCAGCTTGCCCAGCACGAGCGGGCGAATGCCGTGCGGATCGCGGAATGCGTAGAGCGCCTGCTCGTTGATGAGCGTCATGGCGTAGCCGCCGCGCACGAGCTCCATGGTCTTACGAATGCCCTCGCGCAGATGACCCGTACGCTGGGTAAAGTAGCCGATAAGCTTGGTCGCGACCTCGGAATCCGAATTGGAGAGGAACGGCACGCCCAGCTCGATCAGCTGGCGGCGCAGCTCGTCGGTGTTGACGAGGGTACCGTTGTGCGCAAGCGCGATAATGACGCTGTTGATGGTGGAAAGATGCGGCTGCGAGGCTTCCCAGCTCTTGGCACCGGCAGTGCCATAGCGCACGTGGCCCACGGCCAGCTGGCCGGAGAGCGTCGACAAGTCGGCGTTGGAGAACACGCGATCGAGCAGTCCCAGGTCTTTGCGAACCATAACCGTGCCGCCATCACCCACGGCGATTCCCGCCGATTCCTGGCCGCGATGCTGCAGCGCGCGCAGACCAAAGTACGTCAGTCGAGCCACATCGCGATCGGGCGCCCACACACCAAAAATGCCGCATTCCTCATGCAGCTGGTCGGAGTCCGGATCATACGTCGACATGGTCTTCACCTGTCCCGCGGCGCGCTCGGCCGCGTGGATGGTTTCTTGAGACATGGCATCCCCTCAGAGCCTCGTTATTTGGCGTTACCTGCCCTATTATACGCACGGCAAGACAAGCACTCCCGCGCATGAACAGCGCTTTTTAAAAGCCCACCGAGCTTATAATCCGTTTTGCAGCCAAACATTTTATTGGGCAACCGCCTCGGGGCCGACGATCCCGCATGCTTTCGTTGCGACGTGTCTCGCCCGCCGTTAGGGCTTGCATTGTTGCAATCGGGACGTTCGTCCTGTCTTTTGGCAGGTCGGCGGCGTATCCTTGTACCTACAGCAAAACGAGAAAGGTTATGTATGGATCGAAACGAACTCGACCCCAGCGTCCCCAGCGCCACGGAGGTCAAGAAGATCCCCCTCATCATTAAGGTGTACGCCGTCCTGTGCATCCTGTCCGGCGTGGGCACGCTCCCCTCGGTCGGCGCCTTTATGTGGCAGGTCATCACCGCGCTCATCAATGGCAACGCCGCCGCCAAGCTCGGCGATAACACGCTCGTCGCGGTCGGACTGATTGTCGCCGGCATCATGCTCTCGGCTGCCAGTGCCGTCATCTTGATCATCTTTGGCCTTGACCTCATCAAGAACCAGCGCCGCAATGCCGCCCGTCTGTCCTATATCCTTATCGCGTTTACCGTCGTCGAGCTTTTGGTTGACGTGATGCTCCAGGGCATCGGGCCCTTCTTGCTGCGCCCTGCCATCCAGCTCGGCATCCTCGTCGCACTTTCGGCCACCGTCGACCCCACGCTGCGCCAGGAGCGCGAGCTGCAGCGCCGCCTGCAGGAGATGCTCGACCGCGACGCCGCCGCCGAGGGCATGCTCGGGCGCGATGAAACCGGCGAGGGCTACATCAAGCTCAACTACTTCAACCTGTTCTGGGTATTCTTTGTCTGCTGCGTGCTCGGCCTGGTCCTGGAGGATATCTGGCATATGACCGTCAACGATCCGGGTGTCTACCAGGACCGCGCCGGTATGCTGTTTGGCCCCTTCAGCCCCATCTACGGCTTTGGTGCCGTGCTCATGACCATGGTGCTCAACCGCTTCTATAAAAAGAACCCCATCATCATTTTCCTGGTGAGCGCCCTGCTCGGCGCCAGCTTTGAGGTGTTCGTGGGCTGGTTTATGCAGACCGCGTTTGGCGTGGTCTCGTGGAGCTACTCGCACATAACGCTGTTCGGTATGCCCGACCCGCTCGTGGTCCTCACGGGCGGACGCACCTGCACGGGCTTCGCCTGTCTGTGGGGCCTGGGTGGCCTCATCTGGATCAAGCTGCTGCTGCCGAGGCTGCTCAAGCTCATCAACATGATTCCGTGGAAGAGCCGCTACTCGGCTACCGTCATCTTCACCATCATTATGCTGGTCGATGGCGTTATGACGCTGCAGTCGCTCGATTATTGGTATCAGCGCGTCAACGGCACGGAACCGGATATTCCCGTTGCGCAGTTCTACGGCAAGTACTTCGATAATGACTTTATGGAAAACCGCTTCCAGAGCATGACCATGAGCCCCAAGGATGCGACGCGCGTGTAGCGCCCACCGCGCCCAAAACGCAAAATGCCCGCCGGTATCACACGTACCGGCGGGCATTTTTATAAACGAGCCTTCTATCGACGCAAGCCTCTACGCCTCGCGCTCGACCTCACTCACGCATTCATTCTTGATGGTGCCAACGAGCGCCTGCAGCGCATCGACCACGTGCGGGCGAATGTCCCCGCCGATGAGCACGAGCATGATGTCGTCACCTACGGCAAGCTCGCCGCTTGCCAGCCACACGCGCACATAGCCGATACCCGGCATCGCGCGCGTCGCCTCGATGGCGGCCTGTACCTTGCTGGCGTCGTAGCCGAACACCATGCTGCCCACCTTGTGGCCCGGCGCCACGCCATCGGTCTCGACACCGCGCGCCTCGGCCTTGGGCGTCGCGCGCACCACACCGTTATGTGTCAGATACATACCGCACGCAGGTGCCGACGAATCGGCCTTGGCCTCGCGCAGCCAAGCATCAATCGAAGGCATCGTTTTGCCATTCTCGAGCATCATTTCTCCCTTACCGTCGTCGAGTAGCCAATTTGGAACGGGGCTTTTTTAGCTACTCTCGAACAACTTATTCCTCGACCGGCGTGAGCACCATGACGGCACGCGTGTTGCTCAGCGATAACGAACGACAGGTCACAAGCGTTACGACCTTGGTTGCCGAAGCAGCACGATCAGTGGCATCGCTCGCCACGGCAGAGGCACCGTCGAGCATCTCGGACAGGTAGTTCTTGAGCCCGTCGTCGCCCTCAAAATTGGGCGTGCGCGCCTTGGAGTACGTATCCTCAACGACCTTGGTCGCCAGCGGACGCAGCTTATAGGTGGCGTCGCGCGTGATGTAATACACGTACTCTATGCTGTCGAACGTCACCTGATCGGTCGTATCCGAGATCACATTGAACATCGATCCGTCGTTCATGTGGTGACCATAGATCGTAGTCTGCTGATCCACCATGCCGGGCGCATTGTCCTCGTAATCCAAGAAGATGGCACCCGATGCGTTGGACGTGCCATCGAACAACGTGTTGAGGTACTTGGAGTTATCAGTAGCCTGCACGACGGGATAGTTAATGTTGGTGCCCGGTGCGTAAATCCAACCGACGACCTCGGGATTTGTCTGGGCAAGGGCATTAAAGTCGATAACCGGCACGCCGCTGGCGTCCTTAGCGGGCGCATATTGCTCTTCGATCTTTTGGTACGACTCGCTCGCCTGCTTGTAACCGATCTGCGCATTGATAAAGATGGCAGCGGCGGCAACAATCAGGCCGATACCGATGATGATGAGCAGAATGGGAATAATGGAGCGGCGCTTTTTGCGCGGCGGCTCGGTGTAATCCGACGGCGCGGCATGCGATGAAGACCGGGGCGGCTTCTTAGCGGTGCTATAAGACGAAGGGCGATACGCAGCCGGCGTATCCTGACGGCGATGGGACGTCGGCGTTACAGAACGCGGCGCGCGCGGCTGCTGAGGAGAGGATGTCCGACCCTGCTGCGCCGCATGGGCAGCACCCGGCTTCGACGGATCGGGAATCTGAGAAGCCTTGAATCGTTTTCCCTGATAGTCGGACATGGCTCTCCTTATACTGCGGTGAAACGGCGGAACGCCTAGGCGTCGGCCATCTCCTGCTTCATCTTCTCGATAACCTTGCGGTACTCGGGGTCGCAAGCGCCTAGAATCTGCGTGGCGTAGATGGCGGCGTTCTTGGCGCCGTTGATGGCAACGCAGGCCACAGGCACACCCGAAGGCATCTGCACCATCGACAGCAGCGAATCCATACCGCCCAGGTCACTCGTCTTCATAGGCACGCCGATAACCGGCAGCGGCGTAAAGGCAGCCACGACACCACCCAGGTGAGCGGCCTTGCCAGCGGCGGCGACAACCACTTTGATACCGCGATCGGCAGCAGTCGAAGCCCACTCGTGGACCTTCGCCGGCGTGCGGTGTGCGCTCGCAATGACGAGCTCATAGGGCACACCGAGCGCCTCGAGCTCGGCGGTGCAACCTTCCATAACGCCCAGATCGGACTTGGAGCCCATGATGATCCCGACAACCGGCTTTTGATCTGCCATAAACAAAGACCTCCTGTTGAGAACGGCGACGCGGCGGATCCGCGACCCTTAACTACTGAGAGTAGTATAGCTGCTCCCGTCCCTGCGGTCTTTGTGGCGCTTCGCGGGCGGGCCAGGCTTTATCTTCACTCCGGTTGCTTCGCAAAGTCGTTCAGATAAAGCCTGGCCCGCCCGCGAAGCGCCCTGCGACCTACCGGGGATTGCTATGACGTACGTTGGCTGATGAATTGGAAGGAAAGGTCAACGGAGGCTGAAGGCAATTGGTTCAGCGAAAAACCCTGACGAATCTAATTCGTCAGGGCCCCACCAACGCTCACTCGTCGTTCATCGTTAAAGCTAGATATTCTCTTCCGCCCATTTCTCGAAATCGAGTTCTCGTCTCTGAGCAGTTCGGTAGACTTCCATGTCTTCGCGAGCGCCTACCACTACGATGGCCATCTTTTCTTTAATTCTGATGAGGCGGTACACGATTCGAATGCCACTTCCCCTGAGCTTGATCTTCATAAAGCCAGTCAAATCCGTACCTGCCTTGTTTCCAAGAGGCTTGCCGAATCCACCTTCGTTCTGCGGCAATGGGTTCGTTCTGATTTTTTCTATAGCCTTAAGGACGATCTTTCGTTGGGAGCCGTCCAGACGCTTAATATCCTTGAGAGCATCCGGGTAGAAAGCGACTTCGTACCCACTCATTCAAACTCGA
Organism: uncultured Collinsella sp.; assembly: GCA_900544385.1. Classification (GTDB taxonomy): domain Bacteria; phylum Actinomycetota; class Coriobacteriia; order Coriobacteriales; family Coriobacteriaceae; genus Collinsella. The sequence goes on along the minus strand of UQVD01000017.1, from coordinate 9,929 downwards.
CCTCATCCATCTGATCGAGTTCGTCCTGGCTCACACCCAGCTCTTCCATAACATCAGACAGGGAAACAAGCGCATCGTCACTTGCCACAGCCATTCTCTTAAGCGCCAACGTTAACAAGGTGAGGTCCTCCTCCGCTTGCTTCGCTTCCCTATATTCATCGGGTGTAACAATCACAAACGCTGGCTTGTTGTGTTTGAGAACCACAACAGGATTGTCGTCCCCAACCTTCGAAAATGCAGCCGAGCCCTTACCGTGGCTGAAATCGCTAATTGGAACAAGGTTGTCGAGCATCTGCAAAGCAGGCATACATACCTCCTAAAAATGAATTCTTTTTCGAATTCATTTTATCATTCTTTTTTGCTATATTGTACCGCGCAACCGAAACAACCTTTTTAGAATACGAATCCGAGCTTAGAATGACTGTTGGCCCTCGCACCGCCCTTGCCTCTTTTATTACGTCAAGTGGTATACAGCGAAGCAAAATGGCGATCTAAAGTGCGCGGCACTCGCCTCGCATCGCTACAAAAAACAAACTGCCCCCCACCCACTCGGGCAAGGAGCAAGCCTCATTTTTAATCAGACTGAGAACCACGAATGCAGAAACACAGGCGACTTCAGTCCCTTATCGCCGAGAGACGTTATTGTGCAGCCATTTCTTTAAGCTTCTCAGCCATCAACAAACACACGTCTTCCGATTGCGGGTACACGCCAAAATGATCGAAGAAACCATGGTCACATCCGGCATATTCGATGACCTCGACATCGATTCCTGAAGACCGTAATTTTGTAGCCCATTTTTCATCGGGGATACGAAGCGGATCGTATTCGGATGTCACGATAGTCACCGGGGGGAAATCAGTGCAGTCCTCAAGCATTAGCGCAGAAATCAACGGGTCATGAGGAGACATTTTTCCGTGTGCACAAAGTTCGACCATCGGGCCGTCCGAATCGCGAAGATGGTCGATGCGAAAACGCGCAACGTCCTCTTGATCGGCTATCGCAGGAAAATCCTCATATCCCTCGCCCTGTTCGCCCGCAAGGTCGACTTCAGGATAGATTTCGAAGGCATGGGCTACAGCTCCAGCACCCCTGAGCTGAACACACGCATTAGTAAGGCTTCCTCCTGCGGAGTCGCCGGCGACCATTATTTTATGAGGATTGATTCCGAGATCCCCGGCATGCTCGCACACATAATCAAGAGCAAGAACGCAATCCTCGATCTGCCCGGGAAATGCCGTCTCCGGCGCCAAGCGGTATTCTGGATAAACCACCACTGCACCAGACTTTTCGGCGATGAACTCGAGCTGATGTTCAAATTGCAGAACATTCCCCGCCATAAACGCGCCGCCATGCAGGTAAACAAGCGCTGGACTTGCCTTCTTATGATTTGGTGGCGTCCAGACGAATAAATCTATATAGCGATCGGCCGCCTCCATGAGGATCTCATCGCGCTGAACCTCACCATCGAGTAGGCGGTATGTCGGCTTATCCGGGCGATGGCGCATTCCAATAAGGCTCGTCCAGCTCGGAGACATGCTAACATTCCGCATCTTCTTGCGAGATACCTCGAGAATTCGTGGGTCAAGCACATGCTCTCTTTCATCATCAGGAACCGGACGAATTTGAACCTCGAGCCCCCTCTTCTCGGTTATAAACGAGCGACCGGAGATGGCGCCAATCAACGCCTCGTCATATTGTCTGCCCATCTTAAATCCCCTCTCGGCGATAACGCCAAATCGATATTTCCATAACTTTTGAGATAACGGCTTATGATGTCCTCAGTTGTCGTATATCTATGTACTAAAGAAACTGAAGACCAAGGGGTCCACCATGCCTGCAGCAAAAGACGAGCTCACTCAGCCAGAGCTTCTCTATCAGACCGTTGAAAACGATATCCTCAAGAAAATAGTTTCTGGCGAACTCCCCGGCGGCAGTCAGATTCCCACCGAAACCGAGCTTTGCAAGCAATACAAAGTAAGCAGGATCACCGTAAGACGCGCCGTACAGAATCTCATTGACCAAAACTTGCTCTACCGCCTGCGAGGCAAGGGAACATTCGTAAACCCATCGAAGCTCACCCTGAAACGAGGAACAAGCACCATTTTCAATTTGAGCTCCGACCCCCAATACGGCGATAAAACAACCAAGTCCATCTTGGAAACAGGCTTGATCAAGGCTGATGCCCACATTGCACGGGAGCTCAAAATTGACAACGGAACCGTAGTGCAACGAGTTGCGCGCTTGGTTTATATCGAAAATGCCCCCTGCGCCATCGACACCGTTTATGCAACGCAGGGCACTCTGCCCGGACTACTGGAGCTTCTCACAGACAATGCCAGTCTTTTCGACCTGATCGCCAACCATTACAGCATCGCAACCGGTATTGAGAAGCTCAAAATCACCGCAGGAATAGCGGGGCTCCAAGAAGCAAACCTTCTCGGTTATATCGTTGGAGCCCCCGTGAGCGTTGTCGAGCACGTCACATATGCCTGCGATGAAATGCCGCTCCACTATTCAAAAACCGTTTGGCGAGCAGACGCATCGTCCTTCGAGTTCAGCATCTCAAAAGATGGACGCCTTCTCTAGCCCAAAATCCCCAGGACGCCGAGCACAATACCCGCAGCGAGAATGCCCACAATCTGCCAAATAATTTTGACCTGTTTCTTATTGCAAAGACACATGATCCCGAACGCGCAGAGCGGCAAAAGAGCCGGGAATATCCCATCGAGCGTTTCCTGCAACTTAAACGCGGTGTCGCCGAAGTTAAGAGCGAGCGGAGTGGTAACTGCAACGGTGGTCGCCACCATTCCACCAACTACCATTAGTCCCACAATCGCCAGGCCGGACGTAACTTTGTGCATTACATCAGAATCGTTCAGCTTCGAAATCATGCCACTGCCAAGCGAATAACCATACTGAAGCCCAAACCAGCGGATCAGGATCGTTGGGACATTATAAAGAAGCAGGAACAGGATTGGGCCGAGCAGACTGCCCGAAAGGCAAAGTCCTGTCACAACGCCCGTCGCAATCATGCGAAGCGTACTGGCAATCAGTGAATCTCCAATACCGGAAAGCGGAGCCATAAGCGATGCTTTCATGGCGTTAATTGAGGCGGTGTCAAAGTCCTGATTGTTGGCGTTCTCCTCCTCCATGGAGGCCACAATGCCGGCGACCAGAGGATTAAACGTAACTTGAATATTGTAGAACTCAAGATGACGCTTATATGCCTCGATCCGGTCTTCAGGCTTATCGTATAACCGCTTGATTACCGGAATCATGTCGTAGCAGAAACCAACGTTCATTTGTCGGTCAAAGCTCCACATGATGTTGAGTGGAAAGCTACGCCAAAATAACGCCTTTAAGTCTTTCTTGGTTATTCTCTTATCGGTCGATTTATTTGACTCCGGCGAGAGCTCAAGAACATCATTAGAATTCGTTGTCATCGTCAACCTCCTTAGCGACCGCCGCACTGGCAGGCATAAAAATGTGAGCCATATTGAGAATCCCAATCAGGATCAGCGAAAACGCCACGATACCGATCGTCGGAATGTTTAGATAGGCACTCAGCAAGAAGCCTCCAAAGAATAGGAAGCTCAGCTCCTTGGTGGACAGGATTGACATAAGCTGCGCAAATCCAAGCGCGGGCAGAATACCCGTTGCGATCGTAAGCCCATTCGTAAGCCAATCAGGAATGGCGTCAATCAGTGCCTGAACAGCATCATTTCCAACGTAAAAAGCCACGCCGCAAATCAAGCCAAGCGCAATGATGTAGAGAATTCCATTGGTCCACATAGCGGCTGCAATCGTTTTGGGGTCGTCTTTTTCGGCGCCAAGATCAGCCCAGACAGCCATAGGAGGCGTAACAACGCTATACATAAGGCTGTCAAACATGCCGGCAAGCACCGCAGTGGGCATAGCAATAGTCAGAGCGGTCTCGGGACCCGCACCCATAGTAATCGCAAAGGCTGTTCCCAAAACTGAACCAACAATTACGTTGGGCGGCACGGCAGCACCAACCTGCCAGACCCCCATGAACGCGAGTTCGAGCTGGAAACCAACAATAACGCCAGTCGGAATATCACCCAAAAAAATACCGACAATCGCTCCGAGGACAATCGGCCGCTCGACCATCGCAGTACCGAGTAAATAATCCGATTGACCTATCGCAGCGGCAAGACCAACCAGAAAAGCTTGAAGCAGCATATTTCTCCCTCTTCCTACAAATCAAAACTTGTTACGATGCGTTTTTTCTCGCTAGCAACCTGCCTTACCTCGAACTCGATTCCATCAGCCATGGCTTTCTTAATTTCATTAATATCGGATTGGGAAAGGCGCACAGCAGGGCCAAGCTCCTTTACGCTATCCCCCAACGGTCGAGCGCCGCCTAAATTCACAGACGTTATTTTTGGACACGCACGCGCAACTTCACAGGCGTCATGTACATTTCCCGCAACAACAATTAGCTCGTATTTATCCACCGCGCTTCCGTTAAGGGCCACGATGGAATCTTCTACACTTTTGACAACCAATTTGGCATCAGCGGGTTTTGCAATTCGCAGCGCTTGAATTCGCTCTTTGCTTGCGGCGTACTCATCTGAAACCACAAGAATAGCGTTTGCTTCAAGCGTTGGATACCAAGAGAACACGGTCTGCCCATGCACTAACCGGCTATCGACGCGACACAGTTTAATCATTTTGCCCCTTTCTCGACTTGAACACAGACAATCATCCTTGACTGCTAATGGCATATTACGTCATATGACGTAATATGCCATTACATAATATCTTGAACGGTTGAATATCACCGCTAAATGGTATTTATCTCTAAAAACAGGAGGTGCAATCCGTCTAGACACAGTGCGTCGGGGCAAGAGGGGCCGAGTTTCCTCCTGAGCGACTCTGCTTGCAGCCGGAGCGAAAGGGGGAAATCTCGGCCCCTCCCGCCCCGGCCGGCCAGGTCAACTACACCGTGTACTGCGGCAGGTCCTGCAGGGCGATGACGTCCATGCCCATGTCGTTGGCACTGCCGTGGCCCTGCTGGTCCTCGCGCACGGCCTCGATAGCACTCACGTACGTGTTGGCGGCAGACATCGCGGTCACGCAGGTCACGCCGCGGCGCACCGCCTCGGTACGCAACAGATAGCCGTCGCCACGCGAGCCCGGGCCGTATGGCGTATTGATGATTACCGCAATCTTGCCATCGGCGATCAGGTCACCGATATTGGGACGCTCGCCGTCGTGCGGGCCGCTAATCTTTTCCACGACCTCGCACGTCACGTTGCCGCCACGCAGCACGCGCGCCGTACCCTCGGTGGAGCAGATATCAAAGCCCAGGTAGCGAAGGATACGCGCGACCGAAAGGATATGACGCTTGTCGCGGTCGCACACGCTGATGAACACCTTGCCGGCGCTCGGGTCGGGCAGCTTGTAGTCAATCGCCAGCTGCGTCTTGGCGTATGCCTCGGGATAGCTCTTGGCGATACCCATAACCTCGCCCGTCGACTTCATCTCGGGACCCAGGATAACGTCGGCGCCCGGGAAACGACCCCAGGGCATAACGGCTTCCTTCATGCAGAACCAGTCCAGCTGACGCTCGTCGCTCGGCAGGCCCAAGCTCGAGATGGAATCGCCCGCCATGATACGTGCGGCACACTTGGCGAGCGGCACGCCGGTGGCCTTGGAGATAAACGGCACGGTGCGGCTGGCACGCGGGTTGGCCTCGATCACGTAGACGGTCTCGCCCTTGATGGCGTACTGCACGTTGACCAGGCCGCGTACGCCCAGCGCCATCGCGATGCGGCGCGTGGTCTCGCGAAGCTTTGCCTGCAGGCTCTCGCTAAAGCTGAACGGCGGGATGCAGGTCGCGGAGTCGCCAGAGTGGATACCGGCCTCCTCGATATGCTCCAGGATACCGCCGATATAGACCTCTTCGCCATCGCACAGGGCGTCGACATCGGACTCGATCGCACCCTCCAGGAAGCGGTCCAGGTACACCGGGTAGTCGGGGCTAATGCGCGCAGCCTCGGCCATGTAATCGCGCAGGTGCTCGGCATCGTAGGCGATCATCATGCCGCGGCCGCCCAGCACGTAGCTCGGACGTACCAGCAGCGGGTAGCCAATGTGTGCGGCAACGGCCTCGGCCTCCTCAAACGAGGTGGCCTGACCCGCCGGCGGGTACATGATGCCCAGCTTGTCGAGCAGGGCGGCAAAGCGCTCGCGGTCCTCGGCAAAGTCGATGGCATCGGGCTTGGTGCCCATGATGTTGACGCCACTCTCCTCGAGCATGCGCGCCAGCTTAAGCGGGGTCTGGCCGCCAAGCGTCACCACGACGCCGTCGGGGCGCTCAACATCGATAACGTCCATGACGTCCTCGTAGGTGAGCGGCTCAAAGTAAAGGCGGTCGGACGTGTCGTAGTCGGTCGAAACGGTCTCGGGATTGCAGTTGACCATGATGGCCTCAAAGCCGCGGGCCGCCAGCGCATAGCTCGCATGCACACAGCAGTAGTCGAACTCGATACCCTGGCCGATACGGTTGGGGCCGGCGCCCAGGATCATCGCCTTGGGCTTGTCCGCCGGCGTGGTCTCGTCGGGAGCCACGCACTTCTTGGCATCCGGACTCGTGCGGTAGATGTTCTCGTACGTCTTGTAGTGGTACTCCGTGGCGCTCGAGAACTCCGCAGCGCAGGTATCGACCGTCTTCATGCTGGGAACCACGCCAAGGCCCTTGCGATAGGCGCGCACAAAGCGCTCGTCCGAGCCGGTCAGCGCAGCGATCTCGGCGTCGCTCGTGCCGTACTGCTTGAGCAGGCGCATCGCGTCGGCGTCGATATCCTCCACACGCAGGCCGCGGATGCTCTCCTGGACCTGCACCATATCGCTGATACGGTTGAGGTACCACGGATCGATACCGCAGATGGCATGGATACGCGCAACGTCCCAGCTGCGGCGCAGGGCCTCGACCACAAAGAAGATGCGATGCTCGGTCGGGGTTGCCACGGCCTGAGCGAGCTCATCGTCGCTCAGCTTGTCGGCACCCTCTTTGCCACCGGCGCAAATGCCCTGGTGGCCGTCCTCCAGCGAGCGCATAGCCTTGCCAAAGGCCTCCTCAAAGGTGCGGCCGATCGCCATGATCTCGCCCACGGCCTTCATGCGCGTGGTGAGCGTGGGATCGGTACCCTTGAACTTCTCGAAGGCAAAGCGCGGCACCTTGACCACGCAGTAGTCAATCGTGGGCTCAAAGCAGGCGGGCGTAGCCTTGGTGATGTCGTTGACAATCTCGTCGAGCGTGTAGCCCACGGCCAGGCGCGCGGCGGCCTTGGCGATGGGGAAACCCGTGGCCTTGGAAGCGAGGGCGGACGAGCGGCTCACGCGCGGGTTCATCTCGATGACGATCAGGCGGCCGGTCTGGGGATTCACGGCAAACTGCACGTTGGAGCCGCCGGTCTCGACGCCGATCTTCTCCAGAATGGCGAGCGAGGCCACGCGCATGCGCTGATACTCAAGGTCGGAGAGCGTCTGCGCCGGCGCCACGGTGATGGAGTCGCCGGTATGCACGCCCATGGGGTCGAGGTTCTCGATGGAGCACACGATGATGCCGTTGCCGGCGTGATCACGCATGACCTCCATCTCGTACTCTTTCCAGCCCTCGATGGACTCCTCGACCAGCACCTCGTGGGCAGGCGAGAGCTCCAAGCCCTGGCTCACGATGGAGACGAGCTCCTCGTGGGTGTGAGCGATGCCGCCGCCGGAGCCGCCGAGGGTAAAGCTCGGGCGCAGTACGCAGGGATAACCCACGCGCTCGGCGATAGCCTCGGCGTCGGCCACGCTGTAGGCATAGCCCGAGCGCGCGACCTCCAGGCCAATCTCGGCCATGGCCTCGTTAAAGAGCTTGCGGTCCTCGCCGCGCTCGATAGCGGCCAGGTCGCAGCCGATCATCTCGACGCCGTACTTGTCGAGCGTACCGTCCTTTGCCAGCTCGACGGCGGCGTTCAGACCGGTCTGGCCGCCCAGCGTGGGCAGCAGCGCGTCCGGGCGCTCTTTCTTGATTACGCGCTCGATAAATTCGGCGGTGATGGGCTCGACATAGGTGCGGTCGGCAAGACCCGGGTCGGTCATGATGGTCGCCGGGTTGGAGTTGACCAGGATGACCTCAAAGCCATCCTCCTTGAGCACCTTGCAGGCCTGGGCGCCGGAGTAGTCAAACTCGCAGGCCTGGCCGATAACGATGGGGCCCGAGCCAATGACGAGGATGCGCTTGATGTCAGTACGTTTAGGCATGTTAGTTCTCCTCGGTCTCAGTCTCGGCGAAATTCCAGCCAGCCAGGCGGTCCTTCGCGGTGTCGATGTCCAGGTAGTTCTCCTCGCCGTCCATGAGTCGCGTAAAGGCGGTAAAGAGATAGTGCGCATCGGTGGGGCCAGGCGAGGCCTCGGGGTGGTACTGGACCGAGAAGCACGGGGCGTCGAGCAGCTGGATGCCCTCGGCGGTGCCGTCGTTGAGGTTCACGTGCGTCAGGCGAATGTGGCCAAAGCGCTCGTTCATCACGACCGGCGCGATTCCGCGGCGCACCCAGACGCGCAGATCTCCATCGGCCGCATGCTCGGTCTCGCCGCCGGAAAGCTCGGGGACAAGCTTGCCCAAGCTGGGGAACAGCAGGCCAAAGCCATGGTTTTGTGCGGTGATCTCCACGCGACGGCTTACCAGGTTCATGACCGGCTGGTTGCCACCGCGGTGACCGAACTTAAGCTTTTCCATCTGGGCGCCGCAGGCCAGGCTGATCATCTGGTGACCAAGACAAATACCAAAGACCGGCACCTTGCCGATCAGCTGCTGCACCTGCTCGTAGGTCTCCACCACGGCGTCGGGGTCGCCGGGGCCATTGGACAAAAAGACGCCGTCGGGATTCATGTCGAGCACCTCGCTCGCGGGCGTATTCCACGGCACGACGGTAAGGTCGCAGCCGGCGCGGACCAGCCCTTCCAGAATGCCGCGCTTCACACCGCAGTCGTAGGCGACCACTTTGTGACGGGCAGGAGCGGCAGCCGAAAGCGCAAAGTCATGCGTGGCAGGCAGGTCGGCGGCCACAAACTCATGAGGCGCGGGGCAACTTACGGTCTTGACCAGGTTCTCGCCTACCAGCGTAGGCGCTGCGGCCAGACGCTCGGCAAGCTCGTCGACGTCGAAGATCTCGGTCGAGATAATGCCCATCTTGGAACCATTGTCGCGCAGATGGCGCACCAGAGCGCGGGTGTCGACACCCTCGATAGCAACGATGCCGTGTGCGCGCAGGTACTCCGGCACGCTGACGGCCGAGCGCCAGTTAGAAGGCGTGGCGCACATGTCGCGAACGATCATGCCGCGCATGGCCGGAGCGCTCGCAGAGCGCACGGCGTCGCCGGGGAAGGCCGACTGGACGTCGGTCTCGTCGATACCGTAGTTGCCGATCTGCGGATAGGTCATGGTTACGATTTGGCCGGCATAACTCGGGTCGGTCATGACCTCAAAGTAGCCCTCGAGCGAGGTGTTGAAGCAGACTTCGCCGGTCGCGGTACCCTCGGCGCCGCATGCACGTCCATAAAAAATGGTCCCATCCTCAAGATACAGGATGCAGGGACCGCAGGTGCCCTTGCTGGTTTTGGCCAGCATACGCTGGCAAAGCTCGCTGGGCGCGAAGGTGCGGGCGGCAGCGCCCGCGATATGGTTGTTCGCCATAATTCTCCTTCCCGGTCTCACAGGACCGGCTTAAAGGTGTGTAGTTAGGCCTCGCGGTATTGTAACCGCAAGTATGCCTCATGGCGTTAATTTCATCGAAATGTTTACGAAATGATAATTATGACTTTCTATGCATAATGATTTTTCTGGGACGGGGATTAAAAAAGGCTCTGTTAGACCAGGATTGACATTCCGCCCCGTCATCTTCTTGCGATTGCA
>UQVD01000016.1 GCA_900544385.1 uncultured Collinsella sp. | reverse complement strand
CGCGACGGGCGCGCCGACAGGGCGGGCTCCTTCGACGCGCACATCGAGGAGGTGGCCGCCAAGGCGCAGCTGCCGGGGGTCACCAAGAAGGGCATCCACGAGTGGCTGCTGCACAGGTATCCCGGCGAGAACCTGGCCGGCTACAACGCCTTCACCCAGTTCATGCGCAAGAACGGTATCGCCGTCGGGGCCTCCGTCGGCCCGGAACCGCACCCGCGCTTCGAGACGCCGCCCGGGCTGCAGCTGCAGTTCGACTGGAAGGAGTCGGTCAGGATGGCGAACCGCGACGGCGAGCTGTTCGAGTTCAACGTGTTCGCGGCGACGCTGGGCCATTCCCGCAGGCACATATTCATCCGGTCGGGGACCAGGACGACCGACGACCTGGTCAGATGCATGTACGCCACGATCGCGAGGCTCGGCGGCGTGCCCCGCGAGTGGGTCACGGACAACATGTCCGCCCTGGTGACGGTCAAGGGCGGCAGGCGCCTCAAGGTCCAGCGCGCATACGAGTTCGCCAAGGCCGCCGGCTTCGAGCTGAAGCTGTGCCGCCCGCGCAGCCCCCAGACCAAGGGCAAGGTCGAGTCGTCGAACCGCTTCCTGTCGCGGCTCGCGGCCTACCAGGGCGACTTCGACGGCTGGGACGACATCGACGAGATCATCGCGCGGATCGAGGACGCCAGCAACTCCGAGCCCAACGAGACCACGGGGCTGCCGCCCTCCGCGCTGTTCATGGAGGAGAAGGACGCGCTGCTGCCCGTCGGCAACCTCCGCGCCCTCGAGGAGGCGATGGGCGACGTGGTGCGCGTGGCCAGGGTGCCGGCCACGATGCTGGTCAGCGCGCACGGCGAGCCCATGTCGGTGCCCAGGCGCTGCATCGGCAGGCCCGCCCGCATCGTCTGCATGCCCGGCGGCGCGATGGACTGCTACGTCGGCGGCGAGCTGGTGGCGACGCACGTGGCGGGCGGGCCGGCCTACGACCCGGCGCACTACGCCGAGGCCATGGCCGGGAAGCGCTGGTTCGGCGACGCCGCCGGCGACATCGAGGCGGCCGCCGCCGCCAACCTCGGGCTGCTCGACTCGATAGGGGGCTCGCTGTGAGCGCCGCGGTGCAGGCCAGCCCGCTCAACCGCCTGGCGGCCAATCTCGAGGAGCTGGGGCTCGAGGGCATGGCGTCGTCGGTGCCCGAGTACGTCAGGCTCGTCGCCGACGGGAGGAAGAGCCTGGTCGACGCCATGCTCGAGCTCACCGACGCCCAGATAGCCCTCAAGCGGCGCGCCGACGACGAGCGCCGCACGAGGATGGCCAACTTCCCCTACATAAAGACGCTGGCCGACTTCGACTGGGGTTTCCAGCCGAGCGTGCCCCGCGGGCTGGTCGAGCAGCTGGCCACGCTCGAGTTCGTCGACCGCGGCGACAACGTCGTGCTCGTCGGCAGCCCGGGCGTCGGCAAGACCCACCTGTCGATAGCCATAGGCCACGAGGCGGTGATGGCCCGCAAGCAGGTGTACTTCGCCGACTGCTCGAGGCTGGTCGAGGACCTCAAGCACGCCTCGGCGAAGGAGGCGCTGGCGCGCAGGATGCGGTTCTACGAGCACTGCAGCCTGCTGATAATAGACGAGCTGGGCTACCTCGATATCGGGAAAGAGGGCGCCGACCTGCTGTTCCAGCTGGTGAACAGGCGCTACGCGCTCAAGCGGTCGACGATCGTCACGACCAACGTGCCGGTCGGCAGGTGGGGCGACGTGTTCGGCAGCAACGTCACGGCCTCGGCGGTCGCCGACAGGCTGTGCCACCACTGCGCGATGATCAAGATAACGGGCCGGTCGTACCGCCTGAAGGACGTGTCCATCGGCGGTGAGGACGGGAAGGAGGAGGGCGCCTAGGCGCCGAAAGCGGCACATCCGCGTTGGCGAATCCGGTGTATCCGCGTTGGCGCGATTGGCGAAAATGCGTTGGTGGAAATGGTGAAAATTATATTGACGCTAACACGCCTGACGTGCGCGAGCCTCATGGAGACCGAGGGGCAGTGGTCCCAGCAGCGCGTGTTCTCCGAGGCCTCGGCCGCCGAGGGCTTCGCCGAGCCCGCGGACAGGCCGGCCCCGACAGAGGGGAGGCGCCGCGCGCTCGGGCGGCGCGCCGGGGAGATAGTGGACGAGATAGTCGAGAGGCGCGGTCTCAAGAAGGAGTAACATCGGGACTTGCAGCGACGGACCTCAGGACGCTCTTACACCACGTCTGCGCGCGCCACCCATTTCGACTTGCCATCTGGCCTTATTAGTCCAAAATTGCTGCTACCAAATCGGTAACACTACTCATATTTGATGTTATTTGACCAGCAGGTCTCCCTGCCTTAGCGAATCTAAGGCAAAACGGGCTCCAGACCGCTGAATCATGCCACATAGGACACGCCCGCAGTCCGGAACCCGGTCCAAATTGAGGTATTGCGCTGCGTTAGCCCAAAACGTCCGACAGAATCTCGACCAAACTGTCCACGTCGGCTTCCTCGCAGACGAGCGGCGGCAAGAAACGCAGCGTATGGGCACCCGTAGCGTTAATCACGGCACCGGCGGGCAGCGCGCGGGCAACAATATCATGCGCATCGCCCGCAGCATCATCCAAATCACAGCCGAGCATCAAGCCGCGGCCACGCACCTCCGTCACGTGCGGCAGCTTAGCGAGCTTTGCCTCCATATAGGCGCCTACCTTGGCAGCATGGTCGGCATAATCGCCGCGCACGAGCGCGGAGAGCGTCGCGGCACACGCCGTGATGGCCAGGCAGCTACCGCCAAAGGTCGAACCATGATCGCCGGGCTTAAAGACGTCGGCGATTTCCTTCTTTGCCACCACGGCACCCATGGGCACGCCGTCGGCAATGCCCTTGGCAAGGCTCATGATGTCAGGCTCCACGCCATAGGTTTGGAATGCAAACGGCTTGCCGGAGCGGAAGATGCCGCACTGGACCTCGTCGGCGATAAGCACGGCGCCCACTTCGTGTGCCAGGTCGCGCGCCGCCGCCATAAACTCCTCGGTCATGGGGTGCACGCCACTCTCACCTTGGATCGGCTCGAGCATCACGGCGCAAATTTCACTGCCCAGCTGCTTAAAGATCGCACGCAGTTCATCGACATCGTTGGGCGTGCAGGCCACAAAGCCACCCGGCAGTGGGCGGAAGCTGTCCTGCAGCCAATCCTGCATGGTGGCGGCAATGGTCTCGAGCGTACGGCCGTGGAACCCGCCGCGCATGCACACGATGGTGTTGCCGCCATTACCGGCACGCTTGGCGTACAGGCGCGCGAGCTTCATCGAGCCCTCGTTGGCCTCGGCGCCAGAGTTGGCAAAGAAGGTCTCCCAAACCTGCTCATCCGCAGCCGGGGCACCAAGAGCAGCTGCCGTGGTCTCATCGCCGGCGACAACGGCATCGGCAAGCACGCGCGCACCATCTACGTCGTCGTTAGCAAGCTTGGACAGCAGCGCCGCGACCTGTCCGCGCTGCTCGATGTAGAAGTAATTGGAGACATGCATGAGCTTTTTGGTCTGTGCCTCGAGCGCCGAGAGCACAGCCGGGTCGCCATGACCTAGGCTGCACACGCCGATGCCGGCAAGAAAGTCGAGGTACTCACGGCCATCGTCGCCGGTGAGCTTCATGCCGTGACCCTCGACAAACTCGACCGGAGAGCGGCCAAAGGTATGCATAACGTAATGGGATTCAAGCGATTGCTGAGCTGCAAGTGACATGGGATGCCTTTCGTTGGGCGCCAGACGGCGCGGGGCTATGGGTGCAGGAATGGGGCGGCTGCGGGTCAGCTAGACCGTCTGAAGCTTCTCGACCTCGTCAAGGTTTTCGGTCAGACGCGCAGCAAACGTCGAAAGCGGATGCGGATGCGTATCGAACTCGTAAGCCGTCTCGGTGGAATGGATCACGGTGCCGACGCCGGCATCGGTCAGCAGCTCCAGGAGCAGCGAATGCGGCGTAGTACCGTTAATGATGTGGGCACGAAATACGCCGCCGGTAAGCGCATCGACGGCCGCGCGCAGCTTGGGAATCATGCCCTTATCGACCTCGCCGCCGTAGAGCATTTCGTTAACCTCGTCGAGCGTTAGGTTGGAGATAAGCGAGTCCTTGTCGCTAAAGTCCTTGTACAGGCCATCGACATCGGTCAAAAAGATCGCCTTATGCGCGTGGAGCGCCGCGGCAACGGCACCGGCGGCGGTGTCGGCGTTGATGTTGAAGAAACCGCCGTCCTCCCCCGCCGCGACGGTAGCGATGACGGGGATGTACTCGCTATCGAGTAAGCGCTCGATATAGTCGGTGTTGACGTGCGTCACTTTGCCCACGCGACCGAGCTCGGGGTCGAGCGGCTCGGCGATGAGCGTGCCGGCATCGCTGCCCGACACGCCCACGGCCAGGTTGCCGTGGTGGTTGATGGCAGCAACCAGCTCCTGGTTAACCTTGCCGCCCAGCACCTCGCGCACGATATCCATAGTCGCCGGCGTGGTCACGCGCTGGCCGTTCTTAAACTCGACGGGAATATCGTAATGGCTCAGCGCCTCGTTGATAGCCTTGCCGCCGCCGTGCACGATGACGGGGCGCATACCGATGATCTTGAGCAAAACGATGTCGCTCATCACGTCGCGGCGCAGCTGCTCATCAACCATGGCGGCTCCGCCATATTTGATAACAACCGTCTTGCCGGTCAGGTTCTTAATCCACGGCAGCGCTTCGAACAGCAGCTGCGCGGTTGCTTCGTTGGATTCGCTCGAACGACAATCGCGTGCGAATTTCATAATCTGCCTCGTCTTTCGTATCGTTATCGCGCCGTGCTCCGCTGTCCGCAATCGCGGCAAGATGCGCAGCGTGCCCGGAATCTAGGAACGGTAGTCGCCGTTGATGGAGATGTACTCATGCGTGAGGTCGCAGGTCCACACGGTCGTTGCCGCGTCGCCTGCGCCCAGGTCGGCCGAGATCACGATCTCGGGCGCCTCGAAACGTCGTAGAGCCTCGTCCTCATCAAAGGGAACAGTCAGACCGTCGCGACAGACAGGCATGCCCATCATGTCGATGGAAACGTCTTCCTGATTAAACTTCACGCCGCACTTGCCAAGCGCCATAGCAACACGGCCCCAGTTGCAGTCGTGGCCGGCGATGCAGGTCTTAACGAGCGGCGAGTTGGCAACGGCACGGGCGGCGATATCGGCTTCCTCGTCGTTCACGGCGCCGGTAACGTTGACCGTAACAAGCTTGGATGCGCCCTCACCATCGGCGGCGATATTGCGCGCCAGGCTCTCGCACACCTCGTGCACGGCAAATGCCAACTCGCCAAAGGCATCGGAGCCCTCGACGATAGGCTCGGCATCTGCGGCAGCGGCGCCGGAGGCAAGCATGATGCAGGTGTCGTTGGTCGAGGTGTCGGAATCGACCGTTACCTTGTTAAAGGTCTGCTTGACGGTCGAGAGCAGCAGGGCATGAAGTGCCGCAGGCTCGACGGGGGCATCGGTGGTGATAACTGCGATCATGGTGGCCATGTTGGGCATGATCATGCCCGAGCCCTTGCACATTCCGCCTACCGTATAGACATTGCCCGCATGACCCGCAGCCTCACTGACGTAGGACACGGCGTACTCCTTGGAGTGCGTGTCGGTCGTCATAATGGCACGGGCTGCATCGGCACCGCCATGGGCAGAGAGTGCCTCGTATGCGGACGGAACGGCGGTCTCAAACGTGTCAATCGGCAGAATCTGGCCAATCACACCCGTGGAGGCAACCAGAATCTGCTGGGGCTCACAGCCGATAACCTGCGATGCGATGTTGCAGGTCTCGCGCGCGCAGGCAAGGCCGGTCTCGCCCGTGGCGGCGTTCGCGTTGCCGGAGTTGATTGAAACACCAGCGATGATACCGTAGCCCTTGTCCGCACCGCCCAGGTTGGCACGGCTCACCTGCACGGGCGCCGCGCAAAAGCGATTGGTGGTAAAC
Source organism: uncultured Collinsella sp. (assembly GCA_900544385.1). Classification (GTDB taxonomy): domain Bacteria; phylum Actinomycetota; class Coriobacteriia; order Coriobacteriales; family Coriobacteriaceae; genus Collinsella. The sequence goes on along the minus strand of UQVD01000016.1, from coordinate 21,328 downwards.
ACGCCAGCACCGGGACAGGGTTTATCGGGCACGACGAGCGCGTAATCCAGACGCTCAGGGTTCTTGCGGAACCCAGCATGGATGCCCGTGGCCTTAAAGCCGGCCGCTGCCGTAACGCCACCCTCGACGGCGCGAATCTTGATATCAAACAGCTCGGTATTCATCGTCTTTATGACTCCTTATGTCAAACAAAAAACGGACATCGGTTGGTGCGCCATGCCAGTCGTGATCATGAGACCAGCTTAAGAGTGGCGCCCCACTCGATGCCCGACTACCAAATCGTTAACAATCGAATGTGCTACACCGGGCACGCCACTGTGGGCAAGCCTCGTCGCTCGTCAAAGCCAAAGACGATATTGGCACACTGGACCGCTTGGCCCGCAGCGCCCTTGCACAGATTGTCGATGGCGCCCGTCGCCACCAGCACGCCCGCGCGCTTGTTGAGCGCGAGGCCAATCTGGGCGGCGTTGGTTCCGACGACCGAAGCCGTCTTGGGCTGCTGGCCGGCGTCGAGCACACGCACAAAGGTGCGTCCAGCGTAGAACTGCTTGTAATAGTCGACAACGTCCTCAAGGGTCAAGGTATCGATAGCCTGCGGCGTAAGCGGCATCGTCACCGTGGAGAGCAGGCCGCGCTTGAGCGGTGCCAGATGCGGGGTAAAGACGACGCGATCGGTTAAGCCAAGGATTTGCTCAATCTCGGGCGTATGACGATGTTTACCCACGCCATAGGCTTCCAGGTTCTCGTCCGCGCTGCAAAAGTGGGTGCGGGCGTTGCAGGACTTACCGGCACCCGTCACGCCGCTAATGGCATCGACGATTACGGGGCCGCTCTGGGCAACCCAGTCGGCGCGCACGGCAGGCGCGGCAGCGAGGCTCGTTGCGGTGGGATAGCAGCCGGCGCAGGCGACCAACACGGGCCTGCCAGCGGCATGGCTGGAAGCAGCGGTCTCCAAGTCCTGGCAGAACAGCTCGGGCAGGCCGAAAGCACGCGTCTTGAGCAGCTCGGGACTCGTGTGCTCGGCGGCATACCATGCCTCAAAGACGGACGCGTCGTTCAGACGGTAGTCGGCCGAAAGATCAAAGCAGGAGACGCCCGATGCAAGCAGCGCGGGCACCTGTGCCATGGCAGCCGTGTGCGGCACGGCAAGAAAAACCGCATCGCAGCTCTTGAGCTCGGGGGCGTCATGCGTGGTGAAAACCAGATCGCTCACGCCAGCAAAGCTCGGATACACCGCGGACAGCGGCTGGCCGGCATCGGCGTTGGACGTAATGGCAACAAGTTCAAACTCGGGATGGCCGAGCACGAGGCGAATGAGCTCGGCTCCGGCATATCCAGCCGCGCCGACGATTCCAACCTTCAAAGACATATCAGACTCCTTGTCTGCGATTTATGCACCGATGCGCATTTCGCAGCGGTCGTTATGAAGTGGGTTGAAACTTTAGCACCAAAAGATGCATGAATACGTAAATGGCTTGCATATTCATGCATTGAAACATTCCCGACACATTCGCTTGAAGGAATTGACAAATGGAGCGGGCCCCGTATTGACCGGCGCTCCTAACGGCGCCGGGCAATACGGGGCCCGCCCATGCGAAAACCAAGTTGTTAGGATGCGCCAGCTGGCTAGAGCTCGACCGGCACCCATTCGTCGTGATTGCAGATAAAAGCCTCGGGATCCTCGACGCTAAAGAAGACGAGCGTGGGGTCGTTAGGCCCCTCATAGTGCTCGCCCAGGTGCTCTAGATGCTTCCACCCGGCTTCGCGCATTTCGTCTAAAGCCCGGTCATCCAAGCCGGCACGCCCGCGCAAGATGAGCCAGCCATGGCCCGGCCACCAACTCGTGGCCTCAAAGCGCTGATTTTGCAGCAGCTCTTGCCACACGTCTTTGGTGCGCGCCGTCACAAACCACAGCTTACCGTCCTGAATCTGAGCAAACGAGAACGGACGCACATGCGGCTGCCCATCCACGCTCGTCGCCAGATACCACGCCGGCACCGACGTCAGATACTCCAAAACCGTATTCAATCCGTCCACGTTTCCTCCTGTACTAGCTAGTTTGGGAACCTGGTTTGTGCGAGCTAGAGCTCCAGGCGCTCCTCGCTGCCGTCGATATCACAGAAGCGCGCAGCAATGTTGCGGACCGAAAAGAAAGCAAGGCGGCCGTCGTTGGCACTCTCGTGTTCCTCGCCAATGCCCACCATGTGCTTAAAACCCGCTTGACGCACCTTGTCGCTCGCAACTGCGTCGTCCTCAAGCGCGGCTTCGCCGGTCAATACGATCCAACATTCCCCCGGCTTCCAGCCCGAGAGCTCAAACTTGGGATTCGCGCTCAGCTCCGCCCACACATCCTTGTCGCGCGACGTGCAAAACCACAACTTACCGTCATCGACCATGGCAAACGAAAACGGCCTCACGCGAGGCTGATGCCCGTCGGCCACATCGGTCGTGGCCAGATACCACGCCGGAATGCGCCTGAGATACGAACAGGCGCGCTCAAGCTGAGCCGTGCGGTCGTTGTCGGTCATAGGGACCCCTTTCTTGCGCTCGAATCGCGCCTAAACAAGTTGAAGATTGATGACGATGACGCAGATGAGCAGCAACGCCGTCACCACCGCCGCCAACGCATCGCCGCGGCCAAATGCAAGCGCATGCAGGCGCGTGCGGCCCTGCTCGCCGTGATAGCAGCGTGCATCCATGGCAGCAGACAGCGTCTCGGCATGGCGGAACACGCCGGTGAACAGCGGAATCGCCACACTGCCGAGCATACGCACGCCGCCGAGCGGGCCCCCCGTCACGCGCGCACCGCGGCTCGCCTGCGCGTCCGCCGTCTGCTTCATCTCGGTGGCAAACTGCGGCATAAAGCGCAACGCGATACCCATGATCATGCCGAGCTCGTGCGCAGGAAGTCCCACACGCGCAAACGGTGCGAGCAGGCGCTCAAAGCCCGCGGTGAGGTCGAGCGTCGGCGTGGTGAGCGTGATAGCGCTCATACCGGCCATCATCAAGGTCAGGCGGCACGCCATAAAGGCGGCGGAATGCAGCGAGCCCTCGCTTATCTGCAAAAAGCCGAGCTGCCACAGAATGCGCCCGCTCTGGTCGGTAAACAAGTTGAGCACCGCGACCACGACGACGATTGCCAGCAGCGGCGCCATCGACGACAGAACGCGACGAACCGGCACCCGAGACACGGCATAGATCAGCACGACAAACATTGCGACAGGGGCCAGTCCGCGGAAGCCGCCGACGGTCAGCGTCGTGATCAGAAACACAAAGCCCAAGAGCAACTTAGTTCGCGGGTCCAGGCGGTGGATCGCACTATCGCCGGGATAGTAGCTGCCAAACGAAAACGCCTCCATTAGCAGCCCTTCTCTCGCGCGACCGTCTTGAATTTAGCAATGTCCGCGACGTTAGAAGGACCGCCCGAGCAACCGATTAGCAGGTCCACCAACTCGTCTGTCAGCGACTCAACCGTATAGAGGCCGTCAAAGCGCAGCGGCACGCCCGCCTCCGTAAGCGCCAGCGCCATACGCTGGGCGGCGGGAACGCCCAAGCCGATTGATTTAAGCTCATCGGCATGCGCAAAAACCTGAGCGGGCGTGCCCTCGGCAAACACCGCGCCCTCGTTCATCACGACAATACGGTCGCAGCAATTGGCCAGGTCATCCATACTATGCGAAACCATGACAACGGTCAGGCCATCGCGGTGAAGTCGATCGATAAGCTCAAGGAAATCCCTGCGCGCAGCCGGATCGAGCCCCGCCATGGGCTCATCGAGCACCAGGACTTCGGGCTCCATGGCGAGCACGCCGGCGAATGCCACACGCCGTTGCTGACCGCCCGAAAGCTCAAAGGGACTCTTGTCGCCGACCGTGGAAAGGTCGAGGCCCACGCGTGAGAGCGATGACTCGACACGACGGTCGACTTCATCTTGCGGCAAGCCAAGGTTATGCGGACCAAACGCCACGTCCTGCGCCACGGTTTCGGCAAACAGCTGACGCTCAGGATATTGAAACACCACGCCGACCTTGGCCTTAACCGCGGCGGCGTCTTTCTTGTTTGACAGATCGAGCCCCAGCGCGCGAACGGATCCCTCCTGGGGGCGAATCAAACCGTTGAGATGCTGGACCAGCGTCGACTTACCCGAACCGGTATGACCTGCCAAGCCCAGGAACTCGCCGCGACGCACCGTCAGCGATACATCGCGCAGCGCCCACGGGCTGCTTGGGTCGTTTCCCCAGAGAGCCTGTTTGCTCGATTTGCCCGCAGTGGCCGAGCGCTTATGCCAGCGGCGGCGCTCGCGCGGACTGAGCGAATAACTGTACGAAACATGGGATAGCTCGATGACGGGCTCCGACGCGTTGCCCTCGTTGTCTACCGGAACAGTGCCGTCAGCGATTTCCGACTGGGATACGGAAGACTGCCCCGCGATGCCTGCCCCACTTCGCTCGGCATAAGCCTGCGCAATCTCGGCGACCATATCCGCCTCACGTACCTGCGCGCAAACGGGCACGCCCTCCGCACGAAGTGCCATGCCCAAACGGCACGACTCTGGCATGTCAAGGTTGAGCTGAACGAGTTCATTCGCCCGCGTCAGAATCTCATCGGGCGTGCCCAGCATGGCAACTCGTCCCGTCTGAAACACGGCGACACGATCGGCCTCGGCAGCCTCCTCCATAAAGTGCGTAATCATCACGATGGTCATGCCGCGAGCGTGCAACGCGCGGCAAGCCTTCATGAGGCCCTTGCGTCCACGCGGATCGAGCATCGAGGAAGCCTCGTCCAATATGAGCACGCGCGGTTCCATGGCGAGCACGCCGGCAAGCGCCACGCGCTGCTTTTGGCCGCCCGAAAGCGCATGGGTCTCGTGGCGCTCAAAGCCCACCAGGCCCACACCCTTCAGCGCCTCGCGTACGCGCTGCGCAATTTGCGCCGATGGCACGCCAAGGTTTTCGGGACCAAACGCAACGTCATCTTCGACAAGCGTTGCCACCAGCTGGTCGTCGGGATTCTGGAATACCATGCCCGCGGTCGAACGAATGTCGTAGACCAGCTCGGGGTCGGACGCATCCATGCCGTTGATGCGTACCGTGCCCGCATCGGGCTGCAACAGCGCATTCAGATGCTTGGCAAACGTCGACTTGCCCGACCCATTGCCACCGAGGATGCAGAAAAACTCGCCGTCCTCGATATTCAGATCGACGCCGTCGAGCGCCGGTACGGCACCGTCATAGCTAAAGGAAACGCCCCGACACTCAATCATGCGCGGCCTTTGACCTGGTCCTTTTTAGGCGTGATGAGGTTGGAGACCGCTTTATACACCGCCAGTGTCAACACCGAGTTAAGCACGGTCTTGATAAGGTTGAACGGCAGCACGGCAGGAATCATGAGCGGGGCGATCACATCGACCGAGCCATACCAGAACCATACGCCAATGGTAAGGTTTGCGACCATAGACAACGCCGTAGCGGCAATAACGCCGAGCACCAGGCCAATCACGGCACCCTTATAGGTATGCATCTTCTGATAGACGATAGCCGCAGGCAGAATGTAGCCCAGCGTGGCAACCAGGTTCATAAGCGCGCCGACCCAGTCACCCGTGGTGAGCGCATGGATAACGATAGCCATAGCGGCAACAGCAGTGCCGGCGCCAGGACCATACGCAAACCCGCACACCATCGCCGGTACCAGCGACGGGTCATACGTCAAAAACGGCGCCGAAGGAAGGATAGGCAGCTGCACGTACATAAACAGGGCGCCCAAGGCGCACATCAACGCCATGGTAACGAGCTGTTTGGTGCTCCACCTATTCGTGTTCTCAAAATGGATATGCTGCGACTGTTCAGACATAAGATCACCTGCCTCTTTCATCCGGACTCTAACCGTTGGTACTGGGATCTCACCAGTTCAGCCGGCATGCGAACCAACACACGCACGGGTCGCGGACTCATCGGCTCGGTCGCAGACACCTCGCCTGCGCCACGGCGTCCCTTTGACACCGCCCGATTTACCGCCAGTGGGGAATTCCACCCCGCCCTGAAACAGCAATTGCAAGTGTAGCACGAGCAATCGTTCGCGCAAGTATGCCAAGGGTAATTTATGGTAGGGAAACGCCCCACAAATACGCCCGGGATAGAGCGGCGCAACAACAATGCTGCAGCACGCTAACAACTGATCGCAGGCAAGTACGAAAGATCAAGAAGGGCAGTCAACACAGAATTCCCCGAAGTGCAAAGGGCGCGATTCCACAATCTAACCCGAATTCCACCACAAATTGCTGAGTCAATGGATGTAGACTCAAGCCAGACAGAGAAATTAGGTTTTCCGCCATCTCCCTGTCCTCCGTTTTTTGAAGACCTCCGACAGTGGCTCCAATCTTTAGCCGGAGTACCACAGCTCGGGGGTCAATTCATGTAGCAGGAGATATCATGACAAGAACCGCTGTCCTAATCGATGGAAATTTCTTCCTGAAACGAGCGCGCAGGCTATGGGGAGACACTTCACCCGAAAAGCGCGCATCGGAATGTCATGCCTATGCCCTGCGGCACATATCCGCTAAACGAAAGATGACGCTAGAATACGGCGACCGCTCCCTATACAGAATCTTCTTCTACAACTGTCCACCACTAGAAAACGGCACTTTTAAGCAGCCCTGGGACGAACACAATACCGTGTTCAGCCGGAAGCATCCCTCCAATGTATGGATGTCCGATTTCCACGCAGCCCTCGGGGAGAAGAGGAAAGTTGCGATGCGCATGGGCGAACTACGCTCAGCGAACGCGCATTACAACTTGAAACAAGAATCGCTCAAGAAGCTACTCAAGGGTGAGTTGACAACAACCGACCTCGGGCAGGAAGATTTCACCCTCGTTGGGTTAAAGCAATCCGGTGTTGACATGAGAATCGGACTCGATGTCGCCTCGCTCGCCCATGGGAGAACTGTTGATCAAATCGTTCTCATAGCTGGTGACACAGACTTCATCCCAGTCGCAAAAACGGCCAGAAGGGCAGGACTCGATTTCCTAATCGATCCGATGGGCCACCATCTGCCTAGCGAGCTCATTCTTCAATCTGATGGCATCGAAGATATATCGAATGAGTTCGATCCTGCCAAAGTCAGATAGCAAGTAAGGGGCCGTCCCGCGGGACGGCCCCTTTCATAAACCTCGAGCAAGCCGTCTACCCAAGAACTTGCAAGACGCGAGTCGAGACGAGCCCGCCACTCAATTGAGCAGACAGTCGATTAAAGTCGAACAAATGAGAGATTTCGAAAAGTTGAACAATAATTCAGCACAAAAAGGACCCCTTGTCCGCGGCTCCAAAGGAGCAGGACAAGGGGTCCCAATCTAACCGAGGACGTTCCGGAGAGAAGTCCCCGTCCCGCCCCCGGATTCCCGGTGGGAGTTCTAGGCCTTGTCGGCCTTAGTACATACCGCCGCCCTGCTGACCAGCGGTAGCAGCAGCGATTGCGTCCTCAAGCTGAGTGTTCTTGGGCACATCGGAGACGGTGGCCTCGGTGATGAGGATCAGGCTGGCGACAGAAGCAGCGTTCTGCAGGGTGACGCGGCTGACCTTGACGGGGTCGAGGACGCCCATCTCGATCATGTCGCCCCACTCGCCGTTGGCAGAGTTGAGACCCTGGCCGGCGGGCAGCTCGGCGACCTTGTCGACCACGACAGCGCCCTCAAAGCCAGCGTTCTTGGCGATGGTGGCGACCGGAGCGGTCAGAGCCTTCTTGACGATGTCGACGCCGATCTTCTCCTCGGGGTCATCGATCTCGACGGCATCGAGCGCAGGAGCAGCGTCCATGAAGGCGACGCCGCCGCCAGCGACAATGCCCTCCTCGACAGCAGCGCGGGTGGCCTGCAGGGCGTCCTCGACGCGATGCTTGATCTCCTTGAGCTCGGACTCGGTAGCAGCGCCGACCTTGATGACGGCAACGCCACCGGAGAGCTTGGCCAGGCGCTCCTGGAGCTTCTCACGGTCGAAGTCAGAGGTGGTGTTCTCCATCTCGCCCTTAATCTGAGCGATACGGGCGTCGATGGCCTCCTTGGAGCCAGCGCCGCCGACGACGACGGTGTTGTCCTTAGAGATGGTGACGGACTTAGCGGTACCGAGCATATCGGCGGTGATGTCAGCGACCTTCACGCCCAACTCGTCCAGGGCAGCCTGGCCACCGGTGAGGACGGCGATGTCCTCGAGAATGCGCTTGCGGCGATCGCCGTAGCCCGGGGCCTTGACGGCGCAGACGTTGAGGGCGCCACGGATCTTGTTGAGGACCAGGGTAGGCAGAGCTTCGCCGTCGATGTCCTCAGCGATGATGAGCAGGCCACGGCCAGCGCGCTGGACAGCCTCGAGAACGGGCATGATGTCCTGAACGCTGGAGATCTTCTGGTCGGTGATGAGGATGTACGGATCCTTCATCACGGCCTCCATGCGGTCGTTATCCGTGACGAAGTAAGCGGAGACATAGCCCTTGTCGAACTGCATGCCCTCGACGGTGTCGATGGTGATGTCGAACGTCTGGGAATCCTCGACGGTGATGACGCCGTCCTTGCCCACGACCTCCATGGCCTCGGCGATCTTCTCGCCGACCTCGGGGTCACCGGCAGAGATGGTGCCGACGGAAGCAATCTGCTCCTTGGTCTCGACCGGCTTAGCCTGCTTCTTCATCTCGGCGACGGCGGCGTTGACGGCCTTGTCGATGCCGCGACGGATGGCCAGCGGGTTGGCGCCAGCGGCGACGTTGCGCAGACCGTCGTTGACGATGGCCTGAGCGAGCAGAGTTGCGGTGGTGGTGCCGTCACCCACGGTGTCGTTGGTCTTGGTGGCAACCTCCTTCACCAGCTGAGCGCCCATGTTCTCGATGTTGTCCTCGAGCTCGATCTCCTTGGCGACGGAAACGCCGTCGTTGGTGATGGTCGGGGCACCGAACGTGCGCTGCAGCGCAACGTAGCGACCCTTGGGGCCCATGGTGACGGTAACGGCGTCGGCCAGAGTGTTGACGCCCTTGGCGAGCTTAGCGCGGGCATCGGTGTTGAACGTAATGTTCTTTGCCATGGTAGGTAATCCTCCAAAAGAAATGTGACTCGCGTCGCCGCTTCCGAGTCCTATGCGGCGGGCGCGTTCAAAGACGAATCAGAGATTCTGACGAGACTAGGCCTCGACGACGGCGTAGATGTCGTCGGCGCGCATCAGCAGATACTTCTCGCCGTCGACCTTGACCTCGTTGCCACCGAACTTACCGTAGATGACAACGTCGCCAACCTTGACGTCCATGGGGATGCGCTCACCCTTGTCGTTGACCTTGCCGGCGCCCACGGCAACGATGGTGCCACGCTGCGGCTTCTCCTGAGCGTTGCTGGCAATATACAGACCAGAAGCGGTCTTCTGCTCGGCCTCGTCGGGCTTGACCAGAACACGATCTGCAAGCGGCTTCAAAGACGACATGCTTGTCTCCTCCTTTTTGGGCCGCGCGGTTATACCACGCGAATTAACCCTTTTTGTTTGCGTACGCGTTGAATGGTACCCACGAATGGCGGGTTATACAACACGGAGTCAAAAAATCTTATTTTTTGGCACTTAGATTTTCTGAATGCCGGGGGATAACTTAGCGATGCCTCCCGTGTGGCTCCGGAGGGGCGGGGCGTAAGGTTTCCTGCTCGGGCAGTCCTGCTCGCACGAAGGCCACATTAAGTGGCCTTCGGCTCGTACGGAACTCGCGATAAACCTTATACCCCGCCCCTCCGGAGCCACACGGGAGGCAGGTTAACTAATTCGGGCCCGACATTCAGAAAAGTCAGTGCAGCAAAATGGCGATGCGGATAGCGACATGGGCATGGTTTTCGCTGCGCGCACGGGTCCCCTGGGGAGCGCCGTGCATTTTTGGGAGTATTCAGCAAGCCAGGACGGCTGCATACACGCCGGACACACCATATTGGTCCCAAGGACGCCTTCGACCGGCGATTTGAGTCGGCAGGCAAACCCCGCCAGGACAAAAAGGCATGCTTCGCGCCGCGCCGGACCCCAAAATGACGTCAATCTCCGCAACGTTACTCAGCCGCAGCGGCACCGGCAGAGCTCGCGGTGCTGAATACTCCGTTTTTTGCACGGCACGGGCGGGGGTACATCAGGATCAGGAAGGACATCCCAGCCTTTTTATGCAATCTGTAATGGGAAGTATGCAAAACACCAAGAGATAGCATTGCTGGTATTCAAATTGAGCGCGGGGCAGCAGCACCTCCGCCCCGCACCCAAATCCAACAGAGCAGGGACGCTCATGGTGGATCCCCACCAAAATGCAAACGCGGCTCGAGCGCCATCCCAAAATAGGCTGCGCGAGCCGCGTTTAACGGTACGACATGAATATTAGCGCTCGTAAATCAAGTTGCCTGCCAGGTAGGTGGCCTGAACCTTGGTGGCCTGGAGGTCTTGGGGGTCAACGGTGAGCGGGTTTTGATCCAAGACTACCAGATCGGCGTATTTGCCGGGCTCCAGGCTGCCGAGGTTTTGCTCGTCGCCCGCTGCGTACGCGCTGCCAAGCGTGTAGTTGCGCAGGGCCGTTGCCGCGTCGATACGCTCGCTCGGCAACCAGCCACCCTCGGGCCAGTGGCTGCGGGGGTCCTGGCGCGTGATGGCCGTGTAGAGCACATTCATGCTGGTAACGGGCGTAATAGGGCTGTCGGTACCGAAGGCTTGGCGAATGCCGCGCTGCTTATAGGTCGCAAACGGCCACATGATGCGGCTGCGCTCCAAGCCCAGGTCGCGCTCCGGTCCACCCGGGTCGAGTGTAATGTGGCAGGGCTGGCTCGAAGCAACCACGTTGAGCTTGCGCAGGCGGTCGATGTCCTCGGGCAGAAGGTTCTCCAGGTGCTCGAGCGTGTTATGGCCGTGCTGGGGCAGCCCGTACAGGTCGGAGGCCTCCTCGAAGATATCGAGCGCGGCATGAATCGCACCGTCGCCGATAACGTGGATGCGAACGGTGTGACCGCGCTCCGCGGCAGCGAGGACCAGCTTGCGCATACGCTCGACAGGAACCGTCAGGCGACCTTGATCGCCCGGGAAGCGCGGGTTGGTATAGGGCTCGGTGAGATAGGCCGTGTGTTCGCTCGACACGCCGTCGAAGAACTGCTTAAAGCCTGGCGCCGAGAGCAGCGCGTTGTTCGCGTAGCGGATATGCAGCTCTTCCAAGCGCGACTGGTCATCCAGCAGCGTGGGGAACAGATGGGCTCGGATGCCCAGCTTGCCGGCTGCCTGCAGTTTGTCGTAGACATCGTCGCGGATAAAGTCGCAGCCCGGCATGGGCATGAGCGACATATCGCAGATCGAGGTGATGCCCTGCTCGGCCATCCGCTTCATTTGATCGGCGTAAGCGCTTGCAATGCGATCCTCGCCCAGCCACTCCAGGCAGCGCGGTAGCAGCTGCATGGCAGCCGCCTCGTGAGCAATGCCCGTGAGCTCGCCGTTTGCATCCTTGTCGTAGCTGCCGCCCGCTGGCGGCTCGCTGTCGCGTGTGACGCCGAGCGCCTCGAGTGCACGGCTGTTGAGCCAAAGCGTGTGCCCGTCGCCCGAATACATAACGCAGGGACGATCGGGGAATGCCGCATCGAGCGACGCCTTGGTAGGATGCTCGGGCGGGTCCCAACGGTAGTCGCGCCAGCCCTGCGTCACAACCCAAGCGTCATCGGGCAGGTCCTTGGAAAACTCGAGCGCATGTTGCACCAGCGCCGCCTCGGACGTGCCCATATCCATGAGCATGTACGGCGAGGAACCGACCGAGGTATGGAAGAAGTGCAGATGAGCGTCATGGAAACCGGGGCAGACAAACTGCTCGCCGTAGTCGATAACCGACGTGGCGGCAGGAGCGGCGGCGATCACGTCATCGGGCGCACCGACTGCGACGATACGGTCGCCTGCGATGGCAATCGCCAGCTCGCGGGCGGTATCAATGCCGTCTTGCGCGGTAAAGACGTTCTTGGAGCGGATAATCCGATCGATATGCTGCATGGGCATCCCCATCTCTGGCAGGAAATTCAACACCCCCGAGTGTACTCCCCCGCCCTTGTAACAAAACCCCAAGCGGCAAACGGCAACTTTACCAGCCCTAGCGGCAGGTGGCATACTGGAGAGAGCCTGTACGATTTTGCGATCAACCCAGCAAGGAGCAAATCGACCATGACGAAGACCAAGGCACAGCAGATTATGGCGGCAACCGAGGTTCGCGCGGCAGACGAGGTCACCGTGGCCATCCGAGATATCGCCGCCGAGTTTGAGCCCTATATCATCAAGCAGCGCCGGCACTTCCATAAGCACCCGGAGCTAAGCCTTGCCGAGGAGCGCACAACCTCCGACATCGCCAACCAGCTCGACGCCATGAATATCCCCTACGAGCGTCCGCTCAAGACAGGCTTGGTGGCAACGCTTCGCGGCACCGCGCCCGACGCCTATCGCGAGGACGGCACACCGCGCCGCCGTATCCTGCTGCGCGCCGATATCGACGCCCTGCCCGTCACCGAGCAGACCGGCGAGGAGTTCGCCAGCGTCAATGAGGGTTGCATGCACGCCTGCGGCCACGACTGCCACATCGCCATGATGCTCGGCACGATGCAAATCCTGCGCCACATGACCGACGACATCCACGGCGAGATCCGCATCGTCTTCCAGCCCAGCGAGGAAAACGGCCAGGGCGCCAAACTCATGATCGGCACGGGTGTGCTCGACGGCGTCGACGGCGCCTACGCCGCGCACATTTGGAGCGAGGTCGATGCCGGCACCGTGAGCTGCGAGCCCGGCCCGCGCATGGCCAATACCGACTGGTTCCGCATCGACGTTCGCGGTACCTCATGCCACGGCGCCATGCCCCAGCGCGGCCACGACGCCGTTATGGTGGCGGCAGAGATTGTCAACGCCCTGCAGACCATCGTCTCACGCGAAATCAGCCCCTACGAGCCTGCTGTCATCACTGTCGGCGAGCTGCACGGCGGCACCGCACGCAACGTCATCGCCGGCACCGCCTACCTCGCCGGCACGGTGCGTACCTATGGCGATTCGACGCACGAGGAAATGCCCGAGCTCATGCGCCGCATCGTAGAGCACACTGCGGCGGCCCTAGGCGCCGAGGCCGAACTTACCGACTACACCATCGCCAACTATAAGGTCGAAAACGACGCCGCCTCGAGCGAGCGTTGTCGTCAGGCCGTGGTCAAGTGCCTGGGTGCGGCCGGCGAAGGCCATTACCGTGGCACGCTTTCGGGTGAGGACTTCTCGGAGTATCTGCGCCGCGTACCGGGCGTGCTCGCCTTTGTTGGCACGCGCAACCCCCAGATTGGCGCCACGTACGCCCAACATTCTTGCTTCTACAAGATTGACGAGTCGGTACTGGCTAAGGGTTCCATGGTAGCCGCCCAGTATGCCATCGACTTTTTGGCCGAGCCCACGCAAGAGGAGCTCGACGGCCCCACGATTGCCGCGGTCGCCGAGACCAATCCCGACCTGGCAGCCAAACTGCGCTCTGCCAAGGCCACGGCCGCCGAGGCCCGCGACGCCATCCATGATGCCCACACGGCTCGTCATGCCGCGATCAAGGGCATCCACGAAGCTCGCGCCGCTGCTCGTCACGAGGAGAAGCACAACGAGTAGTCGATTCGTTGCCATCTCGCAGTCATAACCACATCGCGATGTCAAAGCGGGGGCGGACGTTTCGACACGTCCTCCCCCGCTCATTTGTCAAGCGTTATTTCTACCCCGTCCCCAAATGGCAGGCGGCATGGCTACTCGTCCTGAGGATCCTCGTCGGAGCTTGACTCGGAAGCCGGCTCAGGCTCAGGTGCAGGTGCCGGCTCAGGCTCGGGCTCAGATGCCGTCTCAGGCTCGGGCGCCGTCTCAGACTCGGGCGCGGGCTCGGGTGCAGATGCAGGTGCAGGTGCAGGTGCCGGCGAAGCATCCGAAGCGCTGTAACCCGAAGAAGTGGACTTCTTCTCGAAGGGCAATACAAAAGTCAGAACGTCGTCCTTATCCTCATCGGCCCATTCGCTTGCATAGCGTGCAACCCAATAGCCAACGGCACGGTGCTTGAGCATCTTGCCAAAGACCGCGAGAAATACCGTGACAAACGCCGTCAGCACCAAGAACAATACGAGCGTAATGCCACCGCCGGTAACAAGCGCCTCAATAGCCGCAGGACGGTAGTAGTAGCTATACATACCGACAGAGGCAATGGTGCCAAAGACGAGCGTCAGGATCCATGTGACAACGTTAGCGACCAGACCCGTCAAAAACTCGGGGAGGAACGAAGCGCAGAACAGCTTGGTCTTATTGTTCTTAAAGGCCGCCCAGACCTTATCAAGCGAAAACGCGCTCTCCACACGACCGGTCACCGCAAAGTGCATCACGGCGATGTCGGCAAACATCTTAAAGAAGACCCCCAAGACCGCCGTGGCAATCATAGCCAGGACAAGCAGGCCAAGCGAGCCAAACAGCGCAGCCGCGAGCGCATAAGAGCCGTAATAAGAATACGATCCCGCGGCGCCAATTACCACGCTCTCCACCAGCGAAAGCACTACACCGATAACGGGAATGGCAGCGATAACCTCGAGCACGACCGAAATAACGCTCGAAAAGACTCCGAGACCAAACGACGTGGAACGCATGAGTGGACGGTCCATGCCGTCATCGACCTTGAGCGAAAGATCACGGCCCCACTCGATACCAAAGCCGGAACCGCACACGCTCGCAATGCAAGCTGCCAAAAAGCCGATGGCAGCCGCAATGCCGCCAATAACGGGAATAAACAACACGAGCAGCGACACAACGCAAATCAGCGCCGGCAAAAACGCGATTTGGCATACACGCTGAAGCACACCCGGAGTCTTGGTCATATCTTGGAACGCCTGAGCCACACAGCCCTTTGGCGCATTCGCCACGGGCGGTTGCGGAACAAACTGCTGGGGCTGAGGCTGTCCCTGGGGAGCAGGCCCAGCGGCACCGGCATTAGGAGCACCACACGCGCCGCAGAACTTGTCGTTATCGCCCATGGGGGCGCCACACTGCGAGCAGAACATAGAATCATCCCTTCGTATCTTGAACGAATCACTTGGATCGCAAACGATGTCTTTAGCATCATTATTGCCCAATGTGGGGTCAAATACTCAAAGATGACCGATTTGCAAGGTACACGGCGCCGGCAGGCGGTTCGTTGAATACGTCTGCGTTAGTTCGTTCCGCGGAAGCCCTTGCCGACGATCTCGGAGCTGTCAACAATCGTGATAAAGGCACCCGGATCGATCTCGCGCGCGTAGCGACGCAGTTGCACGGCCTCGCGACGACTCAGCACGCTCATAATCACCGTCACGCACTTGCCCGAGAAAGCACCGTAGCCGCGGCTGATAGTCGCCGTACGGTTGAGATGCTTGACGATAAACTCCTCGACCTTAAGGGGCTCGGAGCAAATGACCGTGCAGACCTTACGAAGGTGAATGCTCTCAATGGCTTTGTCGACCACAAGCGTCTTGGCAAACAGGCCAAGCACGCAATACAGACCGACGCGCGGACCGTACAAGAAGGCCGCGATGGTCACGATGCCGATATCGACCAACAGCAGGGCGCGGCCAATCTCGAGCGTCGTGCGGCGTTTGAGGATCATGGCGAGAATGTCCGTGCCACCCGTCGAGGCGCCAATATCAAAGACGATAGCGCTGCCGAGCGCCGGCAGAATCACGGCAAAGCACAGGTCAAGCCACATATCGCCCGTCATCGAGACATCGGTCGGAATAAAGAGCTCAAACAGCGAAACATAGGCGGACAGCGCAAACGAGGCAAAGACACTCCACAGGATTGCCTTGCGCTCCAAAAAAATAAAGCCCAGAACGACCAGGACCGCGTTGATAATCCACATAAAAACGCCGACGGGCAGGGTCGGGAACAGCGTGGACAGAATGACCGACACGCCCGAGGTGCCGCCAAAAGCAAAGTGATTAGGGGTTTTAAACGCGACGATGGCAAAGGCCGTGAGGATCAGGCCCAAATTGAGCTCGGCAAAAAAGCGCGGAAAGCCCGGCTCCTGGCTGCGCTTGCGACCAGCGCGCTCGCCTCGCTCGATAACATCGCGATCGACCACGCGCTCCATCGGCACTACGGGAGGACGATGCACCTCCTCGGCAGCACGCGATGCCGCCTCTGCCGCGGCGGCCTCAATCGCCCATGCCTTGCTTTCTGTTTCGTGCTCGTCGGCCATTACGGCAACCCCTCGTTAACAATTTGGAAACAATGCGCCCATTAGGGTAACGCGGAACGCGACGATTGCAACCCCTAGTTAGACGAGCGGTATGCCCACATCGGGGGGCATACAAATAACGGCCGGCCACGCTTTTGCTTGCGCGGTCGGCCGTTTAACGTTTTCGCAGATAAAACCTGCCAAAACAAACCTATCCCTTTTTGGAAGGTTATTCGTGCTGGCTGGTGCGGCGCTCATACTCCTCGGGGGTGATGACATCCTCGATGCGCAGGTTGACGCCCGCCACCTCAAGGCCGGTCATCGCGGCAAGGCGCTCGGTGACACGTGCCTTGACATCGTCGAAGATCGCGGGCGCATAGGCGCCGTACTCGATGATGACGGAGATGTTGACGACCACGCGATTGTCATCGGTGACCTCGACCGTCACGCCCTTGGTCAGATTCTCGGCACCAAACTGCTCCTGCACAAAGTGCATGAGGTTACCCTTCATGCCCAGAACGTGCGGAACCTCGCGGGTGGCCATGGCAACGATCTTCTCGATCACACCGTTGGAATAGGTCAGCGAGTCCTCGGACTCGTCCGCTTCCTCGTCGTCCTCATCCGTATCGGACTCGGCCTCGACGAGAGCCTCGTCCTCGAGCGTCACATCCTCAGCTTCGGCGACGACCGCCTCGTTCTCCTCGAGCTCGGTATCGGCTACATCGACCTTCGTATTAAAAGCCATGGTTCCTCCTTATGCCTGCCGCGGATGCGACAGTCGAATACATATTAGCGGCCGCTAAACAGACGGCCGAAGAAGTTGACGATCCCGTTCTCGCCGTCGCGAATTTGGCCGATCACAGCGCCGATCAGCACGAAGAATGCAATGACGAGCGTGTCCCACAGGCCCAACGTGAGCACCAACACGGCGAGGATAAAGCCGGCGACGGCGCCGAGCGTGGTGTTGGGATGACGCACAGCATAGCTCCAGATGGCAGCACCCGTACCCTTGATGAGACCCACAGCCTCGTCAAAATCCGCGGCTGCCGCTTCTTGTAACTCGGTTGTCTCTGCTTTGGAATCGACAGGTTCGCTCGCCGGCGTGGCGCTCTGGTCAATCGTCAGACGCGGCGTACGAGCGGTCTTATCTTGATTGGTATCACTCACCGGAAACCTCCACGGTCTGGACGGTAGTCTTGGACGGCAAAAAACGGACGCGCGCGGTCGTACCCGGCGCGCCGAGCATGGTATCGCAGGCTTCTTCGATGCGCTGCTGCATCGCGGTAGCCAGAGATGCCACGTCCTTATCGTCAAGCGCGATAGCCTCGACCTTAAAACGGACGTGCGAATCGTCGGGGCCTTGGACGCGGGCCTCGACATGCTCGACCATCACGCGGTCGTCGCGCTCGGCAGCAACCCTGGCGCACGAAGAAAGCGCCGCAAGGGTAACCTCGATATTGCGCTCCCCCGCCGGATGCACGCAGGACGGCTCGCGACGGGCGAACATCAGGCGGAAAAAGCTCAGCAGTACGCCAAACGCCACGACGCCGGCACACGCCGTCACGACGATGCGCGGCATGGGGTCGCGCATCAGCAGCATAAAGCGATACGTATACGGACCCCAAAACTGGCAGAAAAGCGTACCCAGCGCCACGATGGTGGCGGCAAGATACACGATCGCTAGGGCTCGTTTGAGTACGCGCACGCGGCGCTCCCTTCAAATCTCGGCTCTCGAAATGCAAAACGGTTCGCATCATTATAAAAGAGCCGGGTCCGGTGCTATACGCACGCGGATCCGGCTCATCTATTCCACGAGGCTTGCATGCTCGCTTCATTATGCCCAGATATGCACGGCTCAATCCGTGCTGGCGCTACTCCTCCTCGAGGGCAGCGATGACCTCGTCGGTCATGTCCATGGTGCTGTAGACGTCCTGGACGTCATCGAGCTCCTCAAGACGGTCGATGAGGCGCTGAACCTTCTTGGCGTCGGCGCCGGAGACCTCGGTCGGGGTGGTCGGGACCATGGTGGTCTCGGAGCCCTTGACCTGGACGCCCTGCTCCTCGAGCGCCTTGGAGACAGCCATGACCTCGTTGGCGGTAGTCCAGACGATCCACTCCTCGCCGGCGTCCTCGTAGTCCTCGCCACCGGCCTCGGCGATGGCCATCATGAACTCATCCTCGTCACCGGCAGCACCGTTGGCGATCATGGTCTCCTTCTTGGCGTTCTCGTCCAGGATCTCCTTGGCGACGACGATCTGGCCCTTGCGCTCAAACTGGAAGGCGACGGAGCCAGAGGTGCCCAGGTTGCCACCAGCGTGGGAGAAGGCGGAACGGACATCAGCGGCGGTACGGTTGCGGTTGTCGGTCAGGCAGTCGACGTAGACGGCGACACCCGCGGGACCGTAGCCCTCGTACACGATGTTCTCGTAGACGGCGGCGTCAGCACCCGAACCAAAAGCCTTGTCGATAGCGGACTTGATCTTGTCCTTAGGCATGGACTGAGCCTTGGCCTTGGCAACGGCAGCGGCGAGGCTGGCGTTGTTCTCGGGCAGCGGGTCACCGCCGAGACGGGCAGCAACGGTGATGTTGCGGCTGAGCTTGGAGAAGAGGGCGGAACGCTTGGCGTCCTGCGCGCCCTTACGATGCTTGGTTGTGGCCCACTTAGAGTGTCCGGACATACGTGTCTCCTATCGGTTTCGACCTAAAGCCCAGCGCAAATGCTCGGGCAATATAAACAAACGTCGTTATGATATACCTACTAGCCTGCGAGATAAACCCCAAAATGAAGGCGTCGTGACGATGCCCCCTTTGGTGTAAAGAAACCTGACCCCAATGCACCAAGTTAGGACCAGAGGAAGTCGCTGCGGGTAACGGTGGCGCCGATGGCGAAGGGCATGCAGGCGATGACCGGATACAGGTAGCGCATGTAGGTCGAGCCGTTGCACGGACCAATCAGGCACACGGCGAGCACCCCCAACAGCGGCACCCAGATCGCCAGCGCACGCCATGAATGACGACGCAGCAGGTAGACCACCACGGCGATCATGATCCACACATAGGTGGCCGAGCTCATGGTGAGCGAAATAAACGGGATGCGCTGCACCGCCACACGGTACAGATTGATCAGGTGGTCACACCAGCGCACCGCGTTGCTGTCAACCGGATGGAAGTCGAAGTACTTGAGGTTGTCGGGACGCGCCATGATCTCGGCACTGCGCGCCGTGCTGTAGACCCACGCATCGCGGGCACTCGGATAAAAGTAGCCGTAATAGTTATTGATGAGCGCCGAGATATAACACTCGGAATCCTTTTTGAACATCTGCGCCCAGACCTCAAAATAGGCATCGATGTCCTCCTGCGAGGCGTACTCGTTAAAGCAATTTTTGACGGCGTCCGACTTATCCGGGTTGTAACGGCGGCCCAGATTTTCGTACTTGAGCACCCGGTCGATCACGGCACGCTCTTCGTCGGTCACCGAACCGTCGCAAGGAGCCTCCACGATGGTGCCGTCCTCCTTAACCGTGGGGTTGACGCCCGAGTTGAGGCCGTCGTGCTTTTGGACGAAACGAGCCGTCTGCTGGAACGGAATCGAGAGGATTTCGCGCTTGGAACCAGGCGTGATATCGTGCGCCGGCATAAAGACCTTGGTGAAGTACATATTAGAGGCAAGGCAGAGCGCGAGCACCGCGAGAACACCAACCCAGCGGAAACGCGGGATGGCGCCCAAAGGCGCAGTACCAGTCTGCTTGGCTGCACGACGAGCCACATGCGCGTCCCATGCGCAAAACGCCGCCGCGATTACGCATGCCGCCAGGGGAAACACCAGGCCGCCGTTGCGCAGAAACGTGGAACCCATGGCGCCCAGAGCGAGCAGCAGCCAGTCGTGGCGCGCAAAGAGAACGGGCCTCTGTTCGCCCGCACGCTCGGCATTGGCATCGCGACGGGGCAAGCCGCAGGCCACGAGCTTCACGGTCTGCACCAACAGCACTAAAAACGCGTCGGCGAACAGCACGTCTTTGGTGAGCAGCGCCGCGTAGTTAGAGAACATCGGCATAAACGCAAAGAACAGCAGGATCGCACCGCGAACCGGCAGGCTCACGCCCAGTTTGCGCAGCGACGAAATGGAATAGGCCATGCAGGCAGCCGTAATGACGAACTGAGTGCAAGTGTAGATGGCAAGACCTGCGTTGGCGCTGTTGAACAGTGAAAGCCCCAGCTGGACGCACGAACCGATGATAGCCGTGTGCACCACGGGGTGATGTCCGTTGAGTAACACATTGGGATTGAGCAGACGCAGGTAGTCACTCGTGCCGTTGGGGTAGTTGAACCACTGGCGAATCTGCGCACCCGTATCTCCCATAAAAAGGCCGGGTAGCGAAGCGATGAGCGTGGGTGCCCAGGCGATCATAAGCACCAGGAAGGGCCTGGCAAAGGGATGCTTTGAGAGCCCAGCGTGGGCAACGCGCCATATGCGGCCAAAGTGCGCCTCGGAAAACGGGATGCGTCGGGAGCTCAGCCAATCCAGGCACTCAAAAGCCAGATAGAAAGCCACGATCGCTAGGAGCATCCAGCCCGCGCCGCCAATCCAGGCGCAGATGATGCGAGCTTTGTCGCCAAGGACAATCTCGGCCGAGTCGGTGAGATCGTAGCTGCGGCCGAACACCATGCAGATGGCGAAGAACAGCGACGGCAGAATGATCGATGGGCGCCAGGTGTCGCCACGGCCAAAGAACACGTAGCGAAACGGCAGAGTGAGCAGGCAGGCAAGCGCAAGCAGCATGACCGCGTCGGTATGGCCGGCAAACGAGAGGAGCACCTCGTAGCACACGTACAGCATGCCCGAGGCTTTGGGGTCAATCGCCAAGACTGCGTTGCTCGACACCGGGGCGGGATCGATGGAAAACGCCGTGGTCGCCAACAGCGCGAGCAAAAATGCGATGAGCGTCTGCTTGGCGGGGTAGCGCTTAAACCAGACGATGCGGGCAGCGTCGCGCGCAGCCGTTGTGGAGAGATCGGAATCCTTCACAGTCCGAAAGCCTTTCTAGAAACCTGCCAAAAAGGGACAGGTTTATTTTGGCCTGTCTCTTATACACATCTGACGCTGCCGACGATATGCAG